>NZ_BQXK01000010.1:0-220144 GCF_030158995.1 Acidovorax sp. SUPP2825
GGGCCTGCAAGGCCCCTCATGCACCCAGGCGCAGACCGCTGCTGGGCCTCATCACGCTCAAACGGCTACTGGCGCCCACTCCTCCCTATTCGGATTCGTCAAACATGGGGTTGTGAGAGGCTCCCAATGGTGATTCGCCGTTCGCAAATACCGATACAGCGCCCAGCCGACCGGCAGGACCAGCCAGAAAAAGAGCAGGGCGAACACGAACACGCCGGCATTGCAGACTTGGCCCTGGCCAGCGCACCAGAGCACGCGGGTTTCGACCTTGTGGGCAGAGGGGACGCCGGCTTGGCTCGCCATGCGGGCTGCATCGGAAGCATGGTTCTTGGACATCGGCAGCAATGTAGGTGGGCACGGGCCGGACGTCAGCCGGAAACCATCCGGCACGTGGCGCACGGTTTCGGCTTGACAGCCACCGGTTCTCATGGCAAACGAAAAATCAATGACTGGGAGGTCATATGGCGAACGCTTACGAAAGCGACGACGGCAGATGGATGATCCTTGGCATGGCGGTCATCGCGTCCATCGCAGGGGCGACGGGTCTGGACCTAGCTACCGCAGTGAGGGTGACGGGCTATACATTCGCGGTGACGTTGTTTGCCGGCTTCTTCATCTTTCTTTTCGACAGAGATTCCGTCTTCGGCATCCGAAACACCTGGCCACTGTTCTTGGCTCTCGTGTGGTGTGCCTGGTTTCCAGCGATCGATCATTGGGCCTACGGCAACAGTCCCGACTCCACGCACCGGGAGTTGTTCAGCGTATGGTGGGCCGAGTGGTATACGAAGCTGGGCGCGTTCGCGCTGCTGTGCCTGTCCGGCTACGCGGTGAATCGGCTCGTGCGCGGCTGATCGATCGGAAGAGACAACATGAAAAGCCTTCCCGAACAAGCCCTCGATGCGCGCTGCGTATTGGCCAACGCGCGCGTCCTGCAGTCTTTCGATCCCGATCAGGGAAATGCGCAGGAGAGTCGTGCCTGGTGGATGGCATATGCGCTGGGATTGCGGCACTCGGCTGCAGACCTTCCGCCGGTGTTTTTCTCGGACGAGGCCACGCTGATGCTGGGCTGGAGGCAGGGGCAGTTCGATGCTGACCACACGCCTTTACCCATCGTCCTGGAGACCGAGAGCCTGGCTGCCGAGTGCAGCTAACTGCAGGGGAGGTAGATTCCCAGACTGCAGAGCCCAGCCGAGGCCTGTCCGGTCACGCGGTGAATCGGCTCGTGCGCGGTTGATCGCACCCCCGAGTTCGCCTGCATTCGGAGCGCACGCTGACTGCTTGATTGGCCGCCACCTGGTGCAAAAAAGATTTCAAACAGGGAGGTACCGTGAGTAATTTTCTTTCTCGGTGGCTTGTACAGCGTCGGCTTGCACATGTCCCCAAAATCACCGTAGACGTCACGCGCTATTACTACATGACGTTCACATCACCCAATCCGGACGTAAACGTAATCATCAAAAACGAGGCAGATATCGAAGTGGGAAGGGCTTGCTACGCCGTGTCTCCACTGAATGATCGGGTCTATCTCTATAAAGTGGAGATACTCGACACACATCGCCGGCAAGGCTACGGAACCGCCTTGCTGCTATTTCTAGCCCAGACCTACGACCTACCAATCACTATCATTCAGGAGCTTTACAGCGCGTGCAGCTTTTGGCGATTTGCCAGGGGATTGGGCAGTGCCGGGATCAAGTTGACCGAGCAACTCTCTGTGTCGGGGATGGCGTGCGAAGCGGAGCGGTGGGCCCATTTAAAGCCAGAGGCAAAAAAATTGCAGGACGCGATATTTCATCGTGTTGCTGCCGGCAAACAGTCTTGGAGCGAGGCGAAGAGCTATGGCCTGGAGGTCTGATTTTTCGTTCATCCACCTCTTTTCCACCGTTGGCTTGATATGAAGAAGATACTTGATTTGATAGGGGTTGTGCTGCTTCTGTATGGGGTCGTCTTTTTCCTGACCAGAACGATGAGGCACGTCAGACGCATCAAAAAAGACACCTTGACATTCACCCAATACGTGAAAAACCATCCGGAGGCACAAACTCCCAGAGGTATCAAGTGCATTCGCTGCAATTCGCGCAGCATCAAGAATTGGGGTGTGACTGGCGCGACGGACCACCGAAGAGTTTTTATTTGCAATCACTGCAATACCCGGCTCTACCGCAGCGATGGTTGGTGAAAGAAAAACTCAGCCCTGCATCTCGAAATCCTTCCGGCAACTGCCACAGATCAGCAACAACCCCGGCTTGCCCCACACCTGTTTCTCGCAAGGGCAGACGTACTTGGCGCGGTTGGATTTGTTCGCCGCCGGCTTGGGGTTCCCCTCACCGTCTTGGCCTGCAATGGCCGCTGGATCGACCAGGCTGGACATCACGGCGATGGACTGCGCCGGCACACTGCCACCGCCCACTGACGCAGCCAAGTGCATGCCCATGCTGCCCTGGCCCGCGCGCACATGCTCTGGCGCAGGGAAGCGGTCGTACCAGCTGATCCGGAATGAGCGGGTGAGCAACTCGGCGCAGGCCGCAAGGAACGGACCGCCTTCGATGGCGTAGTCCGCCATCATGTCCCCAGTCCGCTTGCCTCCGGGCTGGCCGGTGGAGGAGGGCATCAGTCCGATGGCTTCCATCTTTGATGCCCACTCCTCGTTGTGGTAACGGCCACGCCCGGGCTTGCCGAAATGCGATTGCCACAGGTGGCACATCTCATGGGCGAGAGTCTGCATCGTCTCCACCACCGGCACCACGGCGAAGTAGGCAGGATTCATGGCGATCTCGTCCGTCATGCCGCCCTCCAGGTTGGCGAAGCGCTGGGCCGAGAAGTACCCGCACGTGCGCTTTTCGCGCTGCAGCGTGATTAGGCAGCCTGGCAGGGCACCGCCGAAGAGCGTCTCGTTGAAGTGGCTGTAGGCCTGCTGCAGTTCCGTGTAGGTCTGCTGTGTGGGCGTCGTGTTGGAGGGCTGGCTCATGGCTTGTAGAACTCGAATCTTGATTTGTATTGTGCAATACAAAGACAATGGATCACAATTGCAATCAGGGAGAAAGAAGGAATGGGTTACCTGTTCGAGAACATCGTCAGCGTCATCTACCGGCAAATGCGAGCAGGGCAATCGCCGCCTGTTCGGTTGGTCCTGAATCCGGTGCAGATGCGGCAATTGCTGGCCGAGCATGCCGCTGCAGGGAACTGGGCATTTCCGTGCGGCCGGTCGACGGGATTCTGGGAGTGGCCATTGACGTCGACGCGACGGCGACCGGATTCCTGGTGACTGCCTCCGGCATCGACGTGCCGCTGATCGCCCATTAGCCGAGACCGGCACGGATGTGGGTTTCAGCAGAAAGTTACAAGCCCTGCGCTCGCAAAGGATTGACACACCAACAGCGCCTGTCGATGATCGCGGGCACCAATAACAAGGGAGCCTTCAGGCCATGCGAACGAACCACTATTTCTGGCGATTGCTTTTTCATGGCGGCAAATTCCTGCTGCGGGTTTGCGTCATTCTCGCGCTCTGGGTTCGCGATTCCCTCAAGGAGTTCATCGCGGTATTCAAGCCACTGCTGCGCTCTGTGGAGTCGCAGGCCCGTGAAGCCGCTGCCGCAGGCAGCCTCAGGGCCAGCGCCCGGCCGAAGAACGCCTTCAAGATCGGCGCGTTCCTCCTCGGCACTTTGGCGGTGATGGGAAAGATTTTCCTGTTCATACTTTCCACGGCGCCAGATTTTGAAGAGGAAAAAGAAGCAGAAACATCTGTTCCGGAGGGATACCTTGACAGATACGGCACTCCAACTTACACAAACGTGACCGACGCACAGTGGGAGCATTATTACGGGCCGCGGAAGTAATCTAATTAAAGTTTTGTGATTCCTTTGCCTATGGCTTTGACAGGGCCTGCAGTTTTCCCAGCACTGCTTTTTGCTAATCCTTCAGACACTTTCATTAGGTCACCAATTTGAGCTCCAATTTGGATACCTACCCAGCTCATCATTGCCGTCCAAACCAACGGCAAGCCGATGAACAGTGAAATCATCAGGATATTCAGGATCATCCGCTTGTAGCCGGACGACGCCATGGAGCCGGCGAGTTGTGAGATTTCCTGCACGAAGATGTTGCCCTGCGCTCCAGGGTACATCGCGTCGATGAGCCTGGCGTCGATCCACTGGGCGATGAACCACATGGTCGCCCACAGCTTCACGGTGAAGATCGCCACCGCGCCATAAAACAGCACGCGCAGGTCGTAGCCGCTCAGGAAGGTGATCAGCGGCAGGAACATGTAGATCGCCATCAGCACCAGCGCCTGGATCATCGGCAGGCCGGTGATGAGCGGCTGCATCGACAGGCTGGCCAGGGTGGCTTCCCAGCCCACGCCGAGTACCGTGGCCGCGCCCACGACGGTCCGGCTGAACGAGGTCACCGTGTCGTAGTCGGTGCCCATGATGCGATCGGGGTCCACGAACTGGGGGTTGGCGCGCTTTTGCGCCAGGCGCGCGAAGGAATCTTTGGCCTGGTCGATGCTGCTCCAGTTCATGGCGCTGCTCGCCACCTCCACGAGTTTGCCGAAGCTGCCGGCGTGGCCCACCATCTTCTCGCGCACCCCGTTGGTGCCATCCTCCCACCACTGCTTGCATGTTGGGCGGCCCCACTCGGGATTGACCACGCCGGAGTGGGGCGGGGCGATGCCGCTGGCGGGGTTGTAGTAGTCGATGTCGCGGGAGAAATCCACCGGGAAATCCGGCACCGGGTTGTACGAACGCATGTCGGCGTAGTAGCCCGGCTCCGTGCGAAACAGCTGGCTGCCGATCCAGTCCACGTCCGTGGGGCCGTACTCCTTGTTGTCCACCGCCACGAGGCTTTGCCCTGTCGGCGAAAGGGCGCCGCTGGCGGCCGCCAGGTAGCGGCTTCGGGCCGGGATGAAGCACTCGCTGTAGAAGCGCTGGATGGCGTTGAGCACGCGCGGGTCCTGGATGGTCGCGTTGCGTGCCATGTCCTCGACCATGCGGATCTGCCGGTCGCCCGATCGAATGCCGGCGCGCACGGCGCGGTTGATGCCCGAGGAGATGGCCATGGTGGAGAACCACCAGGCCGGCACCTGGGAGAGGTTGCCCGCCGTGCTCATGGTGCCGTCTGACGCATCCTTCATCGCCGCGTCGTAGCCCGAGCCCGTGCCGCCGTTGCGCGAGACCATGGTGGGGTTGGGCTCCTGGGGGGTCGCGTCGGGCAAGTAGCTCAGGTTGACGGAGCTGAGCGACGTGATGGGCGTCGTGGCGAAGCACAGCGACATCACGAACAGTGCGACGATGATCTTCGTGCCCACGCTCTCCAGGAGCGGCAGCACGCCGGCGCTCTCCAGGCCCTGCTCCTTGGCCTCGCGCCAGGCGTTGAAGAGGATGACCGCGAAGGGCACGATGATCAGGCCGGTGCCGGTGATCACCTCGCCGATGATGTTGGCGAAGGCCCACCCGTACATGGTGGTGAAGATTTCGAGGTAGCTGTCGAGCTGCATGGTGGTGGCGAAAGGTGAGTTCGGATCAGTGCAATCTGCGGGGCGTGCCGGGCAGCTGGCCGGGCTCGGCGAGCGAGTCTTCGAGCGTCGGCTCCTGCAGCGTGGCCAGGAGGGCTGCGGGCAAGGCCGGCCGACCCGGCTCCTGCAGGGCATCGACGAGTTGCGCCAGCAGGCGGTGGACGTGGCGCAGCCTCGCCGCACGAGAGCAAACACAGGGCAGGGGCGCGGCTCCGCTCAATTGGATCGAGGCTGGTTTGAGGTGGATCTTCGACATCGACTTCATCTGGTTTGGGTTCATCGGTTCTCACTGCGAAAATTTGCGCAGTGAGATTCCTGTTTCGATTCAATGACTTGCGCGCACTGCGATCTCACTGCTCCAAATGGAGCAGTGAGATCAAGCCGCGCCTGGATGCTTGTCACGCCTGCAGCCAACGCAGCAACGTGGCCGGCCCGACCGGAATCAGCAGCAGGTAGGTGATCAAGAACGCCATCACCTTCCACCGCAGGGCGATGACCTGCGCATGCTCCCGCGGCCGCACGATGCCGCGGCGCGCACCCCAGGCCACGATGGCCTGCCACCAGATGCCGATGCCGGCGACGACCATGCACTGCACCAGCGCACCGTAGTGCCGAATCTGGGTCGCCCAGACCTGGAGCGTGGCCAGGGTCTCGGGCTGCACCTGCAGGTGCGACAGCAGCGCGACCAGGACGAACCCCATGGCGCTTGCGCCGGCCAGCCAGGCCAGGCCGATGAACGCCAGGCGCAGCAGCCGCCGGCGCCGGGATGACCCCGGACGCTCGGTCTCCGCTCCACCCACTGGCTCTCCCGTTTCGGTTTCACGAGGCTGCATGCTCATGGCGTCACCTTCACGCGGCCGTTCTCCATCGGCTGGGGATCGGCCGCCCGCCCATCGGGCACGCGCATCGAGCGCGAGTCGGCCTGGAACTGGCTGCCCATGATGGCCAGGGCCGTGTCGGAGGTCAGTTCCTTGCGAATCCTGGCCTCGAACATCAGGTCGTTGATGAATTGCGTCAGCCGGTCGATCTGCGACTGCGTGTCCCGCATGGCGTCGCCCGCAGCCGTCACCTCGGGCAGGCTCAGGCCCGTGAGCAGCACGGCGCGCGCCACCAGCGCCTTGTCGATGACCCGGTGCATCGCCAACTCCTGCCCAAGCCGGGTCACAGCAATGCCGCGCGTGTCGGGAGGCAGCTTGCGCAGCGCGTCCAGCAGCTGCGGGCTGATGGCCATGCCGGGCGCGGCGATCGTGTTCAGATCGGCGTAGGGACTGCCCGAGGGGGCGCCCGCCATGGCCTGCAGCTTCGGCAGCACCTGGTCCACCTCCGCTTCGTACTTCGGGCCCAGGCCGGACGCCGTGGTCACCGCCGTCGCGACCGGACAGTCCGCGCTTTGCGAGCAGGTATAGACGCGCTTGTCGCCCAGCACCTCGGTGGTGAATCGGGCCAGGTCGTCTGGCGATGCGAAGGCTTGCACCAAGCGCGTGGACTTGTCACTGGTTGCGGTATAGCTGGTGCTGGAGGAGGTCGTGACGGACTTGTTCAGCGTCGCGTTGTATCCGGCCACCGAGAGATCCCGGATGGGACGAAGGGGAAGCGAGTTGATGCCGCCGGCCTTCTGACCGAACACCCAGTTCACACCCGTGCGCTGCGCTTCCTCGTTCTTGTTGATGTCGATCTTGGCCTGCACGATGTCGCCGGACGTGTTGGCCTTGACCTTCCATGCATCGCCCTTGGCCATCTTGATCCAGTCCTCGTAGGGATTCTGGCCGGCCCGGATCATGGCCTCTGTTTCCTCACAGGTCTTGAGCGAGGAGGCGACCAGCAGATCCGCCTTCTGGCTGTAGTTCTGAAAGAGCTGGTACAGGCCCGGCTGGGCGCGCTGCAGGACGTACAGCGGCAGCGAGGCGATCCCCGCCTGCACGGCATTGGTCACCTGCTGACCCAGCCGCGAGATGTTGTTCATGATGTTGCCCCAGGACATGCCCACATCAAACTTGCCGCAGGAATAGTTCAGGCGCAGGTTGGCCTGCAGGCCCAGGGCCTGGGAGGTCTGCCCGCGGTTGTTGGCGGCGCCGCCCGGCGTGCCGCCGCCCATGCGGTAGTACAGGGTGGAGTTGGACACCGGCTGTGCATGCAAGGCCGATGTGGTGCCCATGCTGGCCAGGGCAAGCGCCGCGGCCAGCGCGTGGGGGCGCAATGGGGATTTCGAGATCGAGATGAATCGCATGAGAGTGCTGAAAAATGTGCGGAGGCGTTCGAGCGATGGATCAGGGAACCGAGAACAGGTAGATGCCGCGGCGCTGGCAGCAGTCGTACTTGTTCCAGAGGTTCCAGACGTAGCCGTTGACGGCGCTGGTGCGGCCATCACCAAAGGACAGCAGGGACAGGGAGTCGTTCTCGCCGAACCGCACGCAGTTCGTGGTGGTGCGGGGATAGACCATCGACCAGCGAGTGTCGGAGTCCTCGATGGAGGAAAAATACTTGAAGTTGCCGCTGGTCTCCAGGCGCTTGTAGATGTGGGGTTGGGCGCGCTTCTTGATGATGCTGGCCACGCGCTCGGCCAGTACGGCCGAGGCCTTGACCGGGTGCTGCTGAACCACCTCGCCCGTGCGCGGGTAGATGCTGCCCCAGGTACTGGTGATCCCCGAGTGGCTCACCTCGTTGTGGGTGGGCACCCAGGAGGATGCGTACAGCATCTCCACCGGCAGGATGCCGCGCCAGAACAGCGCATCCAGTTCGGACTGGTAGTGCAGTCCGAACGCGGAGGCGCCGCCCGGGCAAAAAAGACCGCCCGGCCCCAGGTCCATGCTGCCGCCGGCAAGCGATGCGATCGACACGACCTGCTGCAAGGGCCCCAGGTCGATGCCCGCAAGCGCGGCCGCATCCATGCCCAGGGTAGCCAGACCGCTGCTGGAGCCCAGGAAGCTGCCGACGTTGCCGGCCGCGGACTGCAGCTGCGACAGGCGCCCGGGCAGGCTCGTGATCTTGCCGATGATGTCCATGGGGGCCTTGGCAAGATTCGCCGCACCCTGCAGGACCGAATTGGCCGCATCCATGGGCACGGACATCCATTCGCGCTGGATGTTGGGCAGTTCTTCGGTGGGGAACTCCATCAACTCCGAGATCCCTGGGATGCCGAACACGGAGGGCACGTTCGGCAGCGTCCCGGTGGAGAGCGCGCTCGCCACCATGCCCACGGGGTTGCCGATGGCGTCCGCTCCCTTGAAGGTGGTGATCTCGGTGTCGTCGCGGGCGGTATCGGCCGCGGAATCCAGGGGCATGCCGGCCATGGCCGAGCCCACGCCCGCCATGGCGGCGGCGATCGGCTTGCCCACCTCCAGCCAGGGGTGCATCAGCGGATCGTTGTAGGTGCTCACGATCGCATCGGGCAGGTAGTGGCTCATGCGGATCGAATAGAGGACCGTGCAGCCCTTGATGTTGCAGCGCAGGAAGAAGCACATCCCCTTGACCTGGTAGGACAGGCAGCTGGGGAAGGATTGCAAGGTGGCGGTCAGGATCGCCACGGTGTTGGTGGTCTGCGCCAAGGCCGTGCCGGGCGCCATGGCGAAGGAACCGGACAGGACCAGTGCAACGGCGGCGGATCGCAGCGCTGCCAAGGGGCCCCTTGCGTTGCCCATCGATCGGCGAAAAGGTGATGGCCTATTCATTGCACGCCCCTCGATCCAGAGGCCGACACAGAGGATGCCCGGGCGCGCTGGAACGCGGCCAGCGCGGCATTCACGTCCGTCATCCCGAACACCACGGTCTGGCGGTTCACGACGATGGCCGGCAGCCGGTCGATGCGATAGTGCATCGCCAGGGTGATGCCATTGGCCGCGTTGGCGACCACGGGCTGCACCTGCCGGCGGATGCGCGCTTCGTTCGCAACGAGCCACGCGCGGGCATCGGCCTCGTTTTGCGGCAATCCCTGGTTGATGGACTGCTGCACGCGCGCCATGGCGTCCAGGCGGTAGATGTCGAGCTTGAACCGGTCCGAGCGCTGCGGGGTCACCAGCATGGCCGAGTTGGCGAAGATCTCCACCTGGGTGACGCCGCGGTACAGGTGATCGCCCAGGATGACCTGGTTCGCCTGGATGGTTTGTGCTGGGGACAGGGTGGCCCCCATGAGCAGCGGAAAGGCCAGCGCGCAGGACCATGCTTTGGAGCGGATCGCTTGCATGGCGCTCACCCGCGTGCCTTCACGAGTTCCTCGGCCACAAGCATGGCCGCCTCCAGTTCGGTGCAGCCGTGCTGGTCCATGAGCCGGCGCCGGTGCGCCTTCTCGTGGCCCTCGGTCATGGCGAGGGCGATCGGCAGCGCAGGCGGCACGTTGCGAAACAGCATCTGGCCGAGCGCCGAGATGATGACGCCCTCGGTGTACTTGGGCGGCTCCTTGCGGGCGGACTCCATCAGATGGCGCTGCTCGGGCGTGAGGCTCCGAAACCGTGCGACCTCGGCGATCTCCGAGCGATCCATGGTGAGCAGCATCCAGTACTCGCACATGGAGAGCACCCGCTCCATGGAGTCCGGGAAATCCTGCAAATTCTGCGTCGCCAGCCAGAACCAGATGTTCAGCTTGCGCCACATCTTGGTGCCCTTGGCGATCTTCGGGCCCAGCAACTCGTTGGTGGTGATCAAGTGGCCTTCGTCGGTCAGGAAGACGATGGGGCGGCCCTCGGCCTGCGTGCGCTCGCCGCGCGACTGCACCGAGTCGATGAGGCTGGTGTAGGCCACCGCCAGGGCGTCGCCGTAGCCATCCTGCGTGAGCGTTCCCATCTCGATGAGGGTCACGTCCGCGTCCGGCCAGTCCTGTCCCTCGCGATTGAAGAGCTTGCCGCGCAGCGCCTGCGTGAAGGTCATCATGGACTGGCCCATTTCTTCCGCGCGCATCTGGCGCGGGCCGGAGAGCGTCTCGTCGCGGTGCATGCCCATGAGTTCGATGGCCACGTCCTGGGTCAGCGGGTGCGTGCGGCCTTCCCTTTTACAGCGCACGGACGCGCGGATGATCGCCCGCGAGACGAGGTAGCGGTCGGCGCGGCCCATGCGGGCGACCTCCTGCTCCTCGCCGCCGGTGATCATCATGATGGCGGCGATCAGCATCTCGCCCAGCAGATCGCGCCGCTCCGTCCCTTCGTCATCGTGATCTTCTGCAGGCGTGGCCGTTGCGGCCTGGGTGCCCGAGGGCTCCTCGTCCAATTCGCCGATCAGGATGTCGATGCCCTCGTCGTCCGGCACGCCGGCGTTGACCCGGGCCTGCTGCTCGGCCGCGTTGTAGGAGGACATGACATCGGGATCGTCCAGCAGCCGCAGGGCATGCACGAAGGGCGGCAGCGATACGTCCGCTTCGCTCGTGAGCGTGACATGGTGGGTGGACAGGCCCATGCCCTTAAAGTACGCGAGCAGCAGCTCGAAGGAGCGGCCCGCGTCCACGATCACCAGGCGAGGCTTGTGGATGGCCATGGTCATCATGGCCAGGTAGTTCAGCGTGGCCGACTTGCCCGCGCCCGTAGGGCCCAGCACGAGCATGTGGGCGTTTTTCTTGCGGTCCCGCCGGTTCAGCGGATCGACCCAGAGCGGCTCGCCGCCGCGGTTCCAGAACCACATGCCCGGGTGGGGCGTCCCGCGCGCCCGTCCATACACGGGCAGCAGCGCGGCGGCGTGGGAGGCGAAGGTCAGGCGTGAGCGGCGCAGTGAACGGTTGTCGAATGCCGGATCGAAGTTGAAGGGCAGCCCACGCATGAAGGTGTCCAGGGGCACCAGGTCGTGCTTGGAATCGATGAACCGCAGGCCCGAGGGCACGAGCAGCGCATTGACCTGGGAGATCTGCTGCTCCAGGTCGGCGGTGTCGTGTCCGCTCACGTAGAGCGTCATCATCATGGGGTAGAGCTTGTCCCCTTGCACCATCCGGGCAAGGACCTGCTCGCACTCGCGGTGCGTCTCCATGGCAGCAGCGGACTTGGCGCGAGAGGCATCGCGGATGCGCTCGATGTGGCGCTCCAGCTGGTGCTGCGGTTGCACGGTGAGAGAGATGGAAAGCATGGCGCCGGCGGGCAGGCGGTCCAGGCGCGCGAAGCTCTCCTTGCCGCTTTGCAGTTCGGCCGAGAAGTGGCCGATCTGCGGCTGACTGCGCATGCTCTGCAGAGCCAGTGCCTTGACGGGCAAGCCATCGAACTCGAAGGTGCCGGCCGCCAGGTCGGACTTCGGGGGCGAGAGGTTGAGCAGGTCCGACAGGTCGCAGCCGAACAGGGGCGCTTGGGGCCACCCCGTGCCCGCATCGGTGGGGTAGGGCGCCTGGCGCAAAAGGTCGGTGGGCGTGCTAGCCCAGGGCACGGCGCGGTTGAAGAACGGCAGCAGCCATTCGTAGAGGTCGCGGCCGGTGCAGCGGCGCGCGGCGACACCCGCCTCGCTGAAGGTGGACATCAGGGTGATCGCCACCGACTCGATCTGCGCGGTGGGCGGCGCCGGGTCGTCGGCCAGCCCGGCGAAGCGCTTGTAGATGCAGCAGCGCACGCGCCGCATCTGGCCGCGCCAGACCTGGCCCGTCACCAGGGTGTCTGTGAACAGGCCCTGCGGGCGGGATACCAGATCCAGGTGCCGGGACATCTCCGACAGGACCGACTGGGTGAAGCGCGAATCCAGGATGGCGCGGCAGCGCTCGGGGTAGTCCTTGTGCTGCTCGGCGATGTAGTCACGCAGCACCCCCGCCAAAGGGCCGAGATTGCGGTCGTCGCTGGCGAAGAACTGGACGATCCAGGGGGAGGCGTCCGACTCGGGGAGCGCCTGCAGGGCTTCCTGCACCTTGAGAGCATGTTCGGCGAGCACGTGCGCGGCCTGCGCCTCGGTGGGAATGGCGGACAGCTCGAACATCGCGCCGAGGGTGGCGCCGTCCTTGAGCACGAACACCTTGTCCTCGCTCTCGTAGGCGACATAGGGCAGCATGTCGGTGAAGGAGGGCGGGCGCAGGGCCATGCGCCGGCGTTGCGCCACAGTCTGGCCATTGGAGGAGGATGAAGCGGTGGTCGTCGCGGCCGCGCCCTCGGCAGGGGAGCCGGGCGCGCGCTTGGGTCGGATCAGATCGAGGAGCATGGGTCGGAGGTTCTTCGTGGTGGGCTCGGTGAAAACGGCCTTGAGGCAATCAGCGAGTGCTCTTGGCTGTCGTCGCGCCAGCGTCCGGACGCAGGGCACGCCCCACCTGCAGGTCCTGCTCGACCTCTCCCGGTAGCGCGTAGAACGTCTGCTCGTACATCGGGAACGTTGTCACATAACCCGGCACCGGGTAGGTGCCGCGCGCCAGGTGCGGATAGACCACCATGACGAGATCGGGGTTGGGCACGCGGGCGAAGCGCTGGCGCATGGGCTCCAGGGCGGACCAGTAGCGGCGTGTGTCGGCGTCGGCGTCGCCGGCGGCGATGGGCCTGGCGGTCGATGCCCCGCGCAGGCGTTCCTGCGCGGTCTGCGTGCGGGCAGACTCGCCCGCTCCATCTTCCTTGGAAGCCAAGGCCTTGCCGCGGTAGATGTCCAGCACGGTCGGGCTGCCGCGGGTGACCTCGTTGATGGGCGATTCCCGGTTTCCGGTGACCGAACAGCCGGAGCCCAGCAGGACCAGGAACAAGCAGGCTGCAGGCATCAGGCGTGATGTCGTTGGGATGGGGTCATTCGAGACCATGGCGTTCTCCTCGTGCGATTTGGGTGCCGCCCTGCTGGCGATGCACCAGGCGGCGGGCGTTGACGGCTTTGTCCAGGCGGATTTCCTGGTCCAGGTGGATGACGAGCTGCGCACCCGAGGGCACGATCACCGCATCGAAGCTGTTGCGAAGGCGCTGGAGCATCCACTGGGTCACCTCGTCGGTGGCGCCGCTCACGGCCTGGCCCATGGCGAAGCGCCCTCGGTCGCCCGTGATCGAGGAGGACGTCGATCCGTCGTTGTTGTTGCGCTGCGTGCGTTGCGCGTCGGCGAAGGCCTGGCCGGCCACGCCGAGGCCGCGCAGCATGCTGATGTCGGTGAGGTAGCTCGCCGCGTTGGTCACGAACTTGCCCGGGATGCACGGGTTGCCGTGCAGGTCCGAGATGAAGCCGATGTCGCCGCCCGATGAACCGCCCGATCCGCTCCCCGTGGAAATCCCGCCGCCCCGGTTGCGCGAAGACACGGTGCGCACGGTGCCGTCGTTGAAGACAAAGGTGATCGAGCGCACCTTGCCCTCGGAACACGACAGCGCCATGTCCCCGATGGCCACCCCCGTCACGATCATGCCGGCGATGTCGGGCGGCAGCTCCCAGCCGCTCGCGGCGAGGTTGTCGCGCCCGACCATGGCCTTGAACTGCATGGGGTCCGTCACCCGGCCATCGATGGGCACCCGGCCGATGAGGCTGGTCATGGCGGTGACGCCTGCGAGCGTGGAGTTCTCGGGGAGCGTGAAGAAGGGGATGTCCTCGGCCTTCTGCGCAGCCGCTCTCGCGGCCTGCGTGGCAGGCCCCGCAGTGCCTGCGGCGCCGGCGTCGCCGCTCGGTTGCGTGGTGCGCACGAACCGCGTCGTGGCCACGGCGCCCGATCCCCGCGCCGGGTCCACGTGCGCGACGTAGCCCATGGGGGTCATGAGCTTGTACTGGACCACACCGGCGGCCGAATCAGCCTGGGCAGCGGCACCGGCATCCGACCAGCCCGCGGCGCCGGCACGCGAACCTGGTACGGCCTGCGGTCCCGTGGACGGGCCGCGCGTGGTCGACGAGCTGGACGAACTTGGCGAACCAGGCAGGCCCTTCATGAGCGTGTCCGCAGCCTCTGCGGCGGTGTCGATCGCGTTGCCCAGGGCGGATTTTTCGGCGGCGGGGGGATCGATGGCGGTGGCCTGTGGTGCCGGCAATGAAGCGGCACTGGGGTTGTTTGCCTGCGCCGGGCTACCCGCGCCTGCAGTACCACCCGTACCCCCCAGGCGCCGGTTCTCTTCGGTCAGGCGGTTGTTCGTCTCGATGATCTTGGCAACGTCCTGGCGCAGCTGCGCGTTGCTGGCCACCACGGTGGCGAGGGTCTCGGCCGGCGTGTCGTTGTCGGCTCCAGCCGCCTTGGGTAGGGCGGTCTTGGACTTGGCGGGATCGGGGACGGCCTTCATGGGGGCGTCCGCCTTCGGCTGGGCGGGTCCGGAGAACTGCTGGTACAGCACGCCGATGATGACGGCGGCACCGACGGTGCCCAGGACGGGAATGAGTTTGTTGCTGGTGGTGGCCATCGTCTTGCCTTGCGTCAAGACCGGGCGAGCATGCGCGCTTGGTCCAGATGCCACTTGGCAACCTGGTGCATCGTGGTGCCGCGTTGCCCGCCTTGGGCAAAGAATCCAGCTTCGCGCAGTAGCTGCTTTGCATTCACGCGATGCTGGTTTTTGCGCTTGCGCTTGTCTGCGCTGTAGCCCATCTTGATAGCCCTGTCATCCCTGAGCAGTCTGTTCTTTGGAGTCATAAAAATCGCTCGTACCCTTCAATTAGCAAAGCAGCAAATGCGTGAGCAAGTGCATGCCGAATTCCGTTAAAGACAAGCCTCGAAGGCGCGCTCGCACACTAGGTACAGGGCGGTGGTGTCCCAGTCGCTGCCGGCCGGGCCGATGCGTCCGTGCTGCGCGGTCGCGGAGATCCAGCGTCCCCGGATGTCCTCCAAAGGCAACTCCAGGGGCGTCCTGGCGCGGTTGGTCACGCGCACGGCCGTCACGTACAGGTTGCCCGAGCGCCATTGGCCCAGGGGCGCGGCCTCCACCCGGGCGCCACGCAGCAGGCCGGTGACGGGCTGCGTTCCCACCTCCACCTGACGCACGCCGGGCAGGTCGTAGGCCAGGCGCCGCGGTGCATAGAGCATCCGCGCCGCATACCGGGTGAGCTGCACCATGTCGGCGGCGGGCTGCTCCGGCTCGGCCTCCTTGGCCGCGGTGACGCCCCCTGCGGCACCGGCGGTGGCGGTTGCCGCGGGGCCGGACTTGCCCGGCTCGACCACGAACACCTCCAGCTCGGAAGTGGCCGAAGCCGTACTCTCGCCCGCAACGAGATCCATTGGGATCTGCTGGCCGCTGTCCACCAGTTCCGCGACGATGCGCAAGGTGGTGAAGGGGACCAGGGCGGTCGCATACAGCGTGCGGTCGATCACCTCCAGGCGGGCCACCGACTCCATGTCGCGAGGGACATGCAGGGCGGCGGGCGCCGGCAGCGTGATGAGCCGCTCACGGCCCACGGGCAGGGGCACGGCGATGGGCGCGCGCTCGAAGACGGCGCGCTCCACGCCGGCGCGGGCGGCGGCACCCGTGGCGGGTGGGCGGCGAGTGCGAGCAGCCGAGGAACTCCCTGCGCGTGCCGCCTGGGCGGCCGCCCGCGCGGGCGAGGCGGCTCCCACTGACCCAGGCTGCGGGCTGGTCCCCTCGGGAGACAGATCCTGTCCCAGGTCGACGTCGTTCCTGCCGGCGGGCTTTCCGCCCCCTTGCGCACTGCCTTGCGGCCCGGCATCGATCATGTCCGGTGGAACGTTGGCCAGGGAGAGCTGGCGGACCTCCTGCGCCTGCGGCAGGCAGGGCAGCATCGAGACGGCAGCGACCGCGGCCAGCACGGAGCGTCGGAACAGGAGTCGGGTCATGGTGTGGTGGACCATCATTGGTGGGCAGGGGACGAAGGGGTGGATGCGGAGGGCGAAGCGCCGCCCTGGGCCTGCAGGGGCGTGGCCTGGGGACTGTTGGGGTCCGCGCGCTGGTCGGCCGTGCGCGGGAGGGTCGCGGGCGTAAGGGTGGTGGGCAGCCGGGGCGCGGCCTGGCCGCTGCGCACCGCCTGCACCTCGCTCATCTCCAGGCGCGCCGGCCGGTTGGCGCCATAGCAGTCGATGGCCAATCGCCACGGATTCTTCTCGCGGTCCACGTCGTAGCGGACGATGCGCAGCGGGTAGCGGATGAACGCATCCTTGACGGGCTGGCCCCGGAAGCTCTCCATGAGCTGCATGTCCAGCAGCACGGTCCAGGCATCCGGGCCGTCCGCGACCACGCGCGCGCTGGAGTAACCGAAGCCGGGAATCTCCGTCATCTGCCGCGTGCGCGAGCGCAACTCGCCGCTGTTGTAGCGCGACTGCATGTCCGCTTCGAGCTGGGCCCGGCAGGCTGGCGTCACGAAGGCTTGCAGGGAGAATATCTGCGAGCCATAGTCCTTGGCGCCATCGGCCTGCCAGCGGTTGACCTGCTGCCAGATGTAGTAAGCGAAGCCATAGACGTTGGTGTCGGGCACGGGCGCGTTGCCGCTCTCCACGTGCACACTGTCGCCGGCCTTGACGTTGGGCGCGAGGTGCAGATCCAGGTTCTTGGGCATAGAGTGGGCGTAGTACATGCCCAGGGCGCCCATGGCGGCGACGATGAGGATCGCGTGGCGCAGCGTGGCGTTCTGTGCCCGGGCCGAGGCCAGGGCGTCGAGGTAGGGATTCATGGTGTCGGTGGCTCAGTTGATCGGGCGGATCAATCCGGTCGGTGATGTGTGTCGGCAGGGGACTGGCCGTGCGAATCCCTGCGCACCTCCCTCGGTGGCCGCAAGGCAGAGGCGAGCGAGCCCTCGAAGGAGCGCCCCAGGTCCCACCAGCCCTCGTGCCCAATGAAGCGGCACCGGACCCACCCCCGGCGAGCGGCCCACAGGTGCAGGTACTGGGTGTAGTAGCCATCGGGCCGGCCGCGCTTGATGCGAGCCAGCCAGGTCGAGGAGAACCACAGCACCGCCATGGGCCCGAAGATCGCGAGCATCAGCATGACCTGCCACAGGCCCGTGAACGTGGTGACGATGGCGCCCATGAACAGACAGGCAGCGAGTGCCGCGGCTGCGATCACCTTGGCCTCGGTCGTGGTCATCCCGTTGAAGATCGATGGCTCGACGTTCACGTGAGCGGTCAGCGGGGCCCCGCGCGAAGCTGCAAATTGCTGCGGTGCGTCTGGATGGTTGTCGGGAGTGCGGGGCATTCAGCGCGACTTGCCGGTTCACTTGATGGTTTCCAGCGCGTAGGTCACCATGATCACCATGAACCCACCGAGTACGCCGGCCATGATGAAATACTCCACCAAGTCGGCTTTTTCCGCTTTCCCCGCGGTGTAGGCGCGCCATTTCGCGATCGCACCGGCAACGACATGGATGAATCCATAGCCCACGATGATGAGGCCGAGAATGATGAGGCCGGCCTTCATCAAGGCCCCCATGTTGCCCAGCCAGTCGCCCTCGGCGACCGTGCCGCCGCCGATGGCCTCGCCGGGCTTGGGCATGGTGGGCAGCGCTGCCAGGGCAGGAGTGCATATCAGCGCCACGGCAGGAGCGAGCAATGCACGGGCTGCGCGGTCCCGGGCAATGGAAAGGGTGTTGCGGGCGAGCGCCTGGAGGCTTTGCAGACGGAGCAATGGGGACGATGGCATGTGGATGGGTCCTTCGGTGAAAACGGGTTGGAAAAAGAGGTCGCGGCTAGACCACGACGTAGAGGACGAGCGAGAGCAGCACCATGGCCTTGACGCCGGCGATGGTGGCCTGCACCGCGGTCACGCGCTCGTGGCGGTAGGCATCCATGAGCTGCATCACGATCCAGGCGAAGAAGGTCAGGACCACGGCGCTCACGATGAGCGTGAGCGTGGTCTTGAAGGCTGCAGGATCGGCGCCCGAGCCGGTGCGAAAGGCCTCGCGCATGGTCTGGTTCATGGCGTCACCTGACTCACTGGCGGTAGTCGCCGCGCAGCGGCGCCACGGGCCGCGGCTGGCGAGGGGTGTCGGTGTGCCGCTCGATGCCCTCGCGCAGCATCTGCAAGTCGCTGGCCAGCCAGTCGTAGCGGAACTTGACGCGCTGGCCGGTGGGCGCATCCTGCGCGGCGGTGGCCACCATGGCCTGCACGCGCTCGATCTCGTGCGCGATGCGCGCCAGGTGCTCACGCTCGGTGTCCTCGTCGCCGGCGTGCGCGGGAACGGTTGCGGCCGCGCCCGCCGCCAGCAGCAGGGCGATCAGCCAGGCACTGCGGCAGCGTTGGCCAGTTTCGTGGGAGGGCGGGGATTGCATCATGGTTCTCCTGATGGGTTCAGACATATTTCTTGAAAGCCGCCACGGTGGTCGAGAGGGTGGCGGCGACGAGGACGGTGAAGACGAGGACCATGTAGGCGGGGTTGAAGCCGCCGAAGGGCCAGGTGAGATACAGGCCGAAGCCGCCGGTGAGCGACCAGGCGGTGTAGCGTTTGGCGTGGTGATAGAAGAAGGAGCTTTCCCGCCCGCCGCCCCAGCGGCGCAGGTCGCGGCGCACCAGGCCATCGACGGCCCCCACCAGGCAGGCGAGGACGAAAGCGGGCAAGGCGAACAGCGCCACCGACATGCGCAGCAGGACGTCCTGTGCGACGTACATCGAGACCAGCGCCCATTGCGACAGGAGCTTGCCCATGGAGCGGCTGACCTGGCTCACCCCCTTGGACAAGGGACTGCCCTCGCGCGGATTGCCACCGACTGCGGCGGTGGCGTGCGATGGCGTGGGCTCAGGCGCCGCCTGCGGACCGTTGAAGCGCGCATACCAGCGCAGCACGCCGAGCCGCTCGTAGGGAATCTGCACCCATCGCACGATCTGCCGAGAAAACGCCACCGTGTCGGGCACCAGGAGGCTGCGCGGCGCGGCGGCGATGTATCCCAGGTCCTGCTCCACCAGCGTGCGTGCATGGACCACTCCCTCGTCCTTCCACAGCAGGTACATCCCGCCGATCTCGATGAGGATGCCCACGAACCAGGAGAACAACGCCACGAAGGTCAGGCCGATGCCGATCTCCAGCACGAGTTCGACGGGGCCGCGCGTGCGGGGGCGCACCGGTCCCTTGGGAGGCGCGTCGCTCATGGCAGCTCCTTCATGATCCGTGCCTCATGATCTGACCCAGGGCCGTGCCGGTCATCGCGGCTTCGTTTGCACCCGTTGCACCCAAACCGTCTCCGCCTGCATCCGAGTCCTCGTGCGCCAGGTCGGTGGCGATCAGGTCCGCGGCCGCGGCGCCCAACGGCTGCGCGGCCATCCAGTCGCCCATCCAGTCCGTCTCCTTGGCCCATTGCTCGCTGGTGCGGTAGCGGTTGCGCATGTCGCTGGCCACCTTCTTGAGCGACTCGGGAACGAACGGATCGTTGGTGGAGTCCGCCAGCGGGATGCGAATCTTGAAGCGCCGGTTGCCCTCCAGCAGCGCGAACGCCTGGCCCTGCGGCAGGCTGAGAAGGTCGGCCGCCTCGATCATCGCCACCTTGGTGGTGGTCACGATGTCGTCGTTGCGGGACGTGAAGTCCACGCCCGTGCCCTGCGCCGCCGTGTCTGTGACGCCGGACATGGGCGTGAGGTGCACGACCTCCACTTGCGGCACCTGCTCGGCCAGCAGGTTGGCCGTGGTGACCGAACGCACCCGCAGCATCACCAGGTGATTGAAGTTGTCCAGGATCTGCCCGGCCTTGGCCTTGTCGCCCACGCGCGCCTCGATGTCAAACATCGACTGCGTGTAGGCCGTGATCCGAAAGCCCGACCCGCCCAGCTTGTTGACCATGGGTACGAATTCGGGGCCTGCGATCTCATTGACCTCATCGAAGTGGCAGCACACGGTGGGCAGTTGCAGCTTGCCATCCGGGTGGTGCGGATCGAGCCCGGTCTTGTAGAGCTTGCCGCCCACGCTCACGAGGTCGGCCAGCATGGAATTGCCCACGGCCGAGGACACCACCGAGTCGGACAGGGCATCCAGGCCCACATAGACGATGCCGCCCTGGCGCATCACGGTCATCCAGTCGAAGACCGGCCGTTTGTCGCTGGCATCGAAGTAGTCCGGGGAGATCAGCTTGCCCACGGCGCCGGTGGTGAGCTTTTCGAGGAAGGGCCCGAGGCTGGCGATGATCTTCTCGTAGAACGATCGCTCGTAGCTGAACGCGGCGGCCAAGCCTCGCAATACCGTGTCCTCGACCTTGGAGTCTCTGATCCAGAGGAACATCGCCACCAAATCGGGCGTGCGGTCGGCCAGGCTGCGCGGCACGGCCGGCCCACCCTTGGTGCCCACGACCGCTTCGAGGGCGGCGACCCGCTTCTCCCAGTCGGTGTGTTGACCTTGTTGTGCCAGGCGCGTGAAGATCATCCGGGCGTAGTCCATGAACAGCCCGTCGATGCCGGTCACGTCTTTGAGCAGCGTCTCGTAGGTCGGCACGCGCCCGAGCGCCACCTGGGCCTGCGCCACGATGTTGGTGAAGCGCCAGGAGAACTCCTTGAACGCGGCCGAGTTGCCAGAGGACGGCAGGGCATTGGTCGCGCGCGTGGCCACCTCGGTGATGCGCGCGAAATTGCCGATGCCGTTGTATCGCGCGGAAATCTCGGGGTAGCCCAAATGGAACAGGTAGAACTGGTCCAGCCGACCTGCGCGGGCGGCTTCCGCGTACAGACGCAGCATCAATTCCGCGTCACCCTTGGGATCGATCACGATGGTCACGTGGCCGGCGTGGATGTCCTGGGTGGCGAACATCTCCAGCATGCGCGTCTTGCCCACACGCGTGGTGCCCATGACGATCATGTGGCCGGAGCGCGAAGACTGGCGCATCTTGACGGGGCCTTCCTGCAGCGCACCCACGCCGTGCAGGATGGGCGAGCCGCCCAGGTCAGGATAGGAGCGTAGGGGATTGAACCAGGCTTCGCTGGCCAGGGCGCCCGCGAGGGCGCGCACGAGCAAGGTGGGCTCGGAGGGATTCCTGCGCAGCTTCGCCTGCATGTCCTCGTTGAGCTTCGTGCCCCAGCGGCGCATGGCGACCTCTGTGGCGCTGGGCTTCACGAACGGCTCGGCTTCCGTGCGCGTGGCATCCCGCTTGCGCTGGGTGTGCAGTTGCGTCCACTCGAAGCCTTCTCCCAGGTAATACTCATCCTTGCCCACCGGGATCTTGGACGGCGAGATGCGCGTGACCTTGTAATACTTCATGTAGTGCTGGTAGCGCAGGATCTGCAGCGCCTGGCGCAGGCGCTGGTAGCCGAACGCGAAGGCGATCACTGCCGCCACCCAGCCCAGCAGGGGCGGCATCATGAGCGCCCACGGCGCGACGACCGCCACCAGGGCCACGCCCCAGGCCATGGCCACGCTCCACAACTCGATGGGCGGGCGCAGCAGCGCCTCCAGGACCGCGTGGTTCTTCATGGCGTGCCTTTCCCGATTTTCCCGAGATCGTCCTCGGCACCGTCGAAGATGACCTGGCGCGCCCGGCCATCGAGGTCGATGAGGACGGGGTAGATGGCAACGCCGGCCGCCCGCATGCGGGACTCCAGCCATCGACTCTGCGCGGGCGCAACCGGCACGCCGGCTGCGGCGCGCTGCAGCGCCTTGAACTGGTCCTCGCTGTCTGCGGCGACGACGATTACCGCGGCACCAAGGCCACGCAGACGGTCCTGGTGCAGTTGCAGCCACTGCAGTGATGCCCAGTCGGTGCCCATCACCACGATGGGTTGGGTCATCCAGCGGGCGTTGAACACGGCCACTCCCTCGGTGGTCAGCACGCCCTGGCGCAGCTGGGTGCGAAGCGGGAATGCCACGCCCTGCATCACGCCTTGTTGGTCTTGGCCGCCCACGATCGCGGCCAGGTAGGGAGCCACCGGCACGGTGGCATCGCTGCCATGGATCTGTTGCAGTGCAGGCTGGCCAGCGCTCGCTGTAGCAGTCCACATCAGTGCAGAAGCCAAAAGAATTGGATCAAGCCTGTGCACGCGAGGCCTCCGAAGATGGACGCGGCACGCTGTGCAGCATTGCGGCCACGGGCACGCCCATGCGCCCCAGTCGCTGGAGCACCTGGTCGGCATAGCGCGCGCCACGCGAGAGGGTCTCGTGGGTGTTGTCCGAGCCCGTGTGATAGAGCGCGATGGCGCGGCGCCAGTTGCCGCCCGCCTCGAAGTGGCCCCGCAGGATCTGCGCTCCCACGGCGAGGTTGGGGTAGGGATCGAGGGCGCGCTCGGGCTGCTGGAGCTTGTCGCCATGCCAGTGCCAGTTGACCTGCATCGCGCCGATGTCGATGTTGGTCACGCGCCGGGCGATGAAGCCCTTGAGTGCGGCCAGCGTCTCGGGGTAGTCGGCGTAACGCAGTCCCTGTCCACGCACACACAGCGTCCAGGGGTAGGGCAGGGTGCGCTCGCCGAACTTGAGTTTGGACTCCTGCAGGGCGACGCCGAAGAGCAGCCAGGGCGGGACGCCCATGCGCACTGCGGTGACCGCGTAGGCCTTCGGTGGATGGGTCTGCACCATGGATGCGGAGAGCATGTCC
The DNA here is from genome assembly GCF_030158995.1 of Acidovorax sp. SUPP2825. Classification (NCBI taxonomy): domain Bacteria; kingdom Pseudomonadati; phylum Pseudomonadota; class Betaproteobacteria; order Burkholderiales; family Comamonadaceae; genus Acidovorax; species Acidovorax sp. SUPP2825. The sequence goes on from NZ_BQXK01000010.1 coordinate 22,770, forward strand.
TGTACTACGGGTTCGATGCGGCGCATCGCAGCGGTCGGCCTGCGCGAGATCTGCGCGCCTGTCGGCTCGATCCGCTTCACATCCTCGAGCCGGTAGGGCAACCATGGGCCGTTGGGCTCTGCACCCATGACACAAGCGGGCATGCCTGCCAGCAACCCCAGCACCATGGATCGACGTGGCAGCATCGTCTGCATCAGCGGACCTTTGCCGCTTTCGGTGCGCTGGCGCCTGGCGCGGTATCGACCACCAAGGAGCGCGGCACATTGAGCACGTCAGCCGTGCCGATGGGCGCGGCCACCTTGGCCTGGCCGCTGAAGTCCATGACAGGCTCATTGGGATACATCCGGGCCATGGCCTCCGTGAAGGCGGCATTCCAGGCGAGCGAGCGCTCCACGTCCGCGTGGAAGGTGCGCGCGAACATCTCTGCGTATTTGCGGCGCTCCGCATCGCTGCGGGCATGGATGCCCAATGCCTCGACGGGCGAGAGGTTCTCCACGGAGAAGGACTTGCGCGGCCCCTGCAGCAGCACCTTGGCGCGCAGCATCTCCTCGCTTGAGAGGCCCCAGATGGAGGCGATGAGCTGGTCGTTCTCGTCCAGCACTGTGCCCCCACGGTCGGCGCCGCCTCGCTGGCTCGTCACCTCCTGCGTGCGCTGCTGCTGGGTCTTTGGCTGGGCGACGGCGGGCGCCGCAGCACCCAGCGTGATCAGGAAGGCGAGGAACCAATGAACGATGGCAGCACGCGAATGGATCACCAGCATGTCACTGACCCTCCACGGACAGCTGGACCAGACGGCCCTGGCCCACGTCGAACGTGGCGCGGCGCGCGGCCACGTCAATGGATTTGAGGGTGATGCCGTTGTAGGAGTCGCCCTGTTGCAGCACCCGCACGCGCTGGTCCGCGGTCTCTCCGGTGCCCACGACGATGGAAGGACGCCCGTCCCAAATGTCCACCGACAGCAGCTGGCCGGCGAGCTTCGGATCCTCTGGAGGAGCAGCGGCGGCAGGCTTGGCGGCTGGAGCGCGGGGCCGGACCAGTTGGCGTGTGGCCGCAACGGCGGCAGCGGCGGTAGGCGGTGCCTGGTTCGCAGTGCGCTGCGTCAGCAGCGTTTCGATGCGGGCGAGCTGGGACTCCAGGCGATCCAGGCGCTGGTCCTGGGCGTCGGTGAGTGCCGCCGCGCCGGCTTCAACGGTGCCGGGTCTCGGCATGCTGGCCAAAGTAGGTGCGGCGTCGATCGCGGGCAGTTCCGGATGCGTCGGCTCCGGCAAGGCCTGCGGCGGCGCCGCGCTCGCGGTCGCCATCGGGGCCGATGCCGGCGGCGGCGCCGCCGCGGCGAGGCTGGCCGCAGTCGAGGCCGGATCGGCCTGGGCGGCATCGGTGGTGGCCGCAGGTTCGGCCGGCTGGGCCAGTGCGGCCGGTTGGGCCGGTTCGGGCGCCAGCGGGACATCCGAGCGCATCCAGCGGCCGTAGGCCATCCAGGCGATCAGGGCCAGCAGCAGGACCAGGATCGGGGTCGTGGCCTTGCCGAACGGCCGGCGCCGGCGAGCATCGGCATCCGCTGGCGCTTGCGGGTCTTCCGCCAACGGCATCGCAGCGGTGTCGGGGTGCCATGCCCTGGCGGCATCCTGGCCATCGATCGGCTGGCCGTCCTGACGATGCACGTCGTCCTGGTGGTCCAGCAGGAGGTCGATCTCGTGATCCCGATGGGCGTGCTGGCCAGGATCTTGCGCCGTATCGCGGGCCATGTGCGGTTCAACGTGCTGCTGCATCGCGGGCCTCCTTGGCATTGGCAGGTGCTGTGTCCAGCGGCACGCCCGGTGCAGACCGAGCATCCCGGTCGGCCACGGCTTGACTGGCCGCACCGGCCGAAGCCTCGGCAGGGCTGGCCTGCGTCAGTTGGGCATAGGCCGGCGTCACGGTGAACCACAGGCGCCGCTGCACCGGATCGTGGTGCCACTGCCAGGTGGTGCCCAAGAGGAGATCCAGGATGTCCTGCACCCGGTAGGGTCCCAGTACCCGCTGCGACTCGGGCAGCGGCAGTGCCAGGAAGCGCGCCGCCTCGGGCGAGAGCGCGGCGACGTCCACCAGTTGCCAGCCCGTGCGCAGGAGCGTGTGCCGCACGGCATCGCCCACCGTGCGTACCTGCTGTCGCGGGAACGTGATGGTGGCGAACACGGTGAGCGGGTCGCTGGCGCTTGCCACCGGCGCCGCCTGCTGCGTGCTGTAGCGGCCGATGCGCACCGAACCATCCCCAACGACTTGGGCGTTGGCCGGCATCGCCAGCCAGCCAAGCACCCCTACCGCAGTTGCCAATGCCACTGCATTTGCCGCTGCACCTGCCGCCCTTGCGTGCGCCTGCCCCATGAATCCACCACCTGTAGAGAAAACGCCCGCAAGCCAAAAGAGACTGCGGGCCAAAGACGTCACCTATCCGGGCAAACGTCGCCAATGGCCGGCAGTGTCTTTTTTGTGGGGAGTGGCCTCAAGCCGAAACCCTCCGCTACGTGGCGGACGGTTTACGCTTGACGGGCGTTCCACCAGATGGTAGGCAAGAAAAGCTGCGGAATTCCGTGAAATACCGTGGGTGAAAGGCGCATGCAGGAGAAAGGCGCCCCCCGAGGGCGGGGGCCTACGGGCAAAGGGCTTCCTACGGGGTGAAGGGGCCTATCCAAAGGGCGTGCGTCCTCCTAAATCGTCGGACGCACGACAGGGCCTACGGGGACGGGGGAAAGGGCTTTTACGGGCGAGGAGTCATGGGCCGGCGGCGGGGCGCCGGCCCATGATCCCGATAGACCCTGCGACAGCCCGGGCAGCAAGGCGGTTACGCAGTTTGTGGGCGGCGAGTGAAAGGGCTTGCGCGGCCTGCCGAGTTGGAGGCTGCCATGTATTACTTGTATGTTGTATAAAAATACTACATACAACATGTGCAAATTTCAGCCATACGCCGTAGCGGCGGACCAGCCTTTCGCCGGCTGATCGGGCCGCCGTCGAATTGCCTCGGCGCCAAGCGTCGGGACCTGCCTCAGCTTTGGCCAGTGGCACTGTCGCAGCAGAAAGAAAAAAGCCCGCACGAGGCGGGCTAAAGGGGTGGAGTAACCTGAAATCAGTGTTGGCCGGGAAGTTTGGCCGTGTGAACGCCATAGTACCGACCGTTGGTGGAGGTCTGATCGATTGACTCATCTTCTCGCAACATCACACGCCCACGACCTAGCAAGGCTGTAGCTGAGCGGGCCGCTTCAGGGAATTTCGTAGCTTGCATCCGTGCTTGCACCGAGGCGCCCGAGGCAAAGATGCGCGCAGCTTTCTGCGCCATCGCATCGGAGACGTTGACGAACTCGCCAGGTGATATTTGCACTCGCTTCATGGTTGCACCTCTACTGTCATGTACTGTACTTCGCCGGAGGCGGGATGTCGAATCGCGCCCAAAGCCTCTTCGTAGTAGGTGACGAGAGCTGGAAAAGGTTCATTCAAGCGAACTTCCGTGATGTCCAGAAGCAAGGCGACAGTCCGCGCAAACTGAAACGCGATCTGAAGCATCCTGCCTTGCAAATCAGCGATAGGGACAGCGCGTTCCAGGTACTCCAAAGACACGTACTTTTCCTTCACCTCGATCTTGCCGTAGCAAAACCCATTTGGTGAGGTGCCATGAATGACCGCGTACATCCACGCATTCTTGTGCCGCACCTTCTTGAAAAATATGCTTTCCCAATCCCAATTCACATGACGGTCACCAGCAACGGCCTCGAACTGACTGGCAAGATTCCTGACGCTCGCTTGGGTGACCAGTTGGATCTGGAATGCTGTCGGCCCCAAGGCCTCCGATGCCAGCCAGTTGTTGGTTTGATCAAGCGCTACCGCGAGGACTTCATTTTTGTTGGCGATCATCGGTTGGGGATGATATTGGTTCGGCGTGGTGGAGAGCCATTTCTCTGCAATCAGCGCTCCCGCCCTGGAGCAATCTGGATCGTCCCCACGCCTGTTGCTCGCCGAGGCGAGAGCCAATGCACCCACAGTCCCCGCATCCAGGCGATCGCATACAGCACGCACACCACGAAGATGCCCCACTGGCTGGCTTTCCAGGCGGCATAGAACCAGAAGGGCTGGTCCAGCATCCCGAAGATGCAAGCCCATCGTGCCTGCGCTGGATCACGCGACTGCGAGAGCCAGGCGGCGGCCGCGCCCAGAATGGCGATGGCGATCTGGTCCATGGCAATCAGTCCAGCCGAACGTCGAAGTAACCTTCCTCGGCCTCGCCTTGCAACTCGGCGAAACCGGCCTGGCGCGCTGCCGCAGCCGCCTTCGCCCAGCGGTTGATCGTCGCCATGGCCCGCGCCTGGGCTTCGGGCGAGGCATGATTGTCCTCCTGCTCCTGAATGCGTTGCACGGATGCGAGGGTGCCCACGACGCCCTCCGGTCCGCCAAGCAGGCGTTCCAATGAGCGGGCGTAGGCGGCCTCAGCCGCAATGCGCTCGCTCGCAGGCAGGGTGGGGCAGTCGCGCAGGGCAACCGTGTATCGGGTTTCGATGGCGTTCATGGCGCTCTCAAATAACTGTATGAATCATCAGTATATCGATGCCACCTATCGGCGGCACCGACATTCAGGCCTCGATCAATGCAGGGGCCAGAATCTTGCGATCGAGCGGAGCGTGGTGACGCCATTGCATGCCCGTGTTTTCAACCCACGCATCCAAAGAGTCGGCTGTGACAGGCTGGCCAGCGCGCAGTTGAGCGGCCACCTCAGCGATGGCTTGGTGATACCCACGCCGGTATGTGCCCTCCGACTGCGGATCTGCGGGGCCGATGTCGGCTCCAGCCCGCATTGCGCCGCCCAGGAAACCCACCAGATCGAGACGATTCAACTTCATAAAAACTCCCTTTGTGTTGATATGTCCCGCGCAGATCAGGAGGACCGTCCTGCCTCATTTGCACGGGCGATGGCGAGTATCACATCCCGTGCAATGCGTCGCGGCGCAGCTGGCAGATTGAGAAATGCCTCGACCGCGATGCGATCGTCAGTTGCCATGGGTCGTGGCGGTTTGGATGTTGGGATCGAAGGGCTTTTGGCCCCATGCATGAGTTCGTGCACCGGCACTCCCAACCAATCGGAAAGCGCCTGCAGCTTGGGGTAGCTCGGAAGGGTCTCGCCCATCAGCCACCGGCGCACACCGTGCAGCGTGATGGGCTTTGCGCCCGGGCGTCGGCTGTTGAACTCGCGCTGGAGCACGGCGGACTTGGCGTCGTAGCCAGCGTTTTCCATCGCCTCTCGCAGTCTCTGGGCGAATTGCTGTTTCATGTCTGGCTGCTGCTTCATCGAGGATTCCCTTTTTTCGTTTTGCCTATCAGATCGCGGCGAAGCGGGCAAGCGTAAACCCTCCGCCATGTCGCGCAGGGTTCTCGCTGGCCTGCCTGGCCCGTCGTCAATACAGTGCTGCGCCATCATGGAAGAAGCACTGGACCCCGAATTCTCGCCGCCCAGCCCTGCGCGGCAACCGCGACTGAGGGCGCAGCACAGCAACCCCGCCCCCAACGCGGGATGGCCGCACTCCGGCCGCGATGCGCTGGATCACGCCCACGCGGTCTACGCGATCGTGCAGCATCTGTCCTCGCTGGGCCTGGCCAACTGGACATCAAGGCTGCTGCAATGGCTGGGCCGCTACGACGGGCTGGAGCGCCACCTGGAGGACTGGCAAGCACCCAACATCTGCGTTCGCGACGTGTTGCTCCGGCATGTCTGCCGCATCCCCGGTGAAGCTGCCGCAAGTTTGGATGTTCGGGTGGCCCACGCCCGCCGGCTTGCCATCGTGCAGGATCTGCTGACCCTGGACCTGGTGCGCGTGCGCGCCTGGTGGGGCAACGAGCATCGGCCCGAGGCATCCGCTTGCTTGTGGAGTCCGCTGGAGCAATGCTGGCTGGACTTCATCGAGATGCCGCATGGAGACGAGGACTGGCTTTGCGTCGATGACAGCCGGCCGGCATCCAAGCCATGGCTGGAGCAACTGTCCCGCTACCTGCTGGCACCCGCATGAAGCGATCGCTCGAATGGCTTCGCAGCCGGTGGGTGGATGCAGGCCGGATGCTTGGGCGTCAGGGCGTGCCCGCTCGTGCAACCCTTCCCGCCACGGCCCCCACACCGACCACACCCAACCCACCCACCACGCCGCGGAGCATCGCCGTGGAGGGCTCGGAGCAGGGGTGGCTGCGTCTGTTGCCCGCCGACGAGTTGCTGGTGTGCGTGAACGCGGACAAGGCAATGCAGGACATGTGGCGCCAGTCGCGCCTGGCGCAAAGCGTATGGCTGCGCGATCTGCTGCCCGCGATCCACCGCTACGCAGAGATGGTGCAGCTAATGCCGGCGTCCGAGGCCCATCACCACGCGCACGTGGGCGGGCTGCTGGCCCACACCCTGGAAATGCTCCTGGCGGCCATGACTTGGCGCAATGGGCACTTCCTTCCAGAGGGCGCCCCCATCGAGCAGATCGATGCCGAGCGCGACGAGTGGACCTACGTGGTGTTCTTCGCCGCGCTTCTGCACGACATCGCAAAGCCACTGACGGATCTGCGCGTCACATGGCGCACGCCTGGGGCGGCGGAGCGCACCCGGTGGAATCCGATCGGGGGACCGATGACGCGGATCGAGCCGGGCAGGGCGGCAGAGTACCTCGTGGAGTTCGCCCCCAAATCCGCAAGGGACTATGGCGCGCATTCGCGCCTGGCGGTCACGCTGCTGGGTCAGATCGCACCGGCCACGGCGGTGACGTTTCTCGCACGCCGGCCGCACACGCTGGAGGCGCTAACCCGCTTCCTTTCGGGCACCAAGGATGGGCTGGTGGCGAGCATCGTCGGCCGCGCCGATCAGGCATCGACCCAGCGCGCTTTGCTGCACGGCAGCCGGGCGCGGTTCACCACCAGCAATGCGATCCCGCTCATCGACCTGCTGATGAATGCGGTGAAGGCCATGCTGCGCGCGGGCACCGCGCTGCCGCTGAACCGCTCGGGCGCGGCGGGCTGGGTGCATGACGGCTCGATGTGGTTCGTGGCCAAGCGCCTGGCCGATGGCGTGCGCACCTGGATCAAGGACCATGCCCCCGAGGAAGCCGTACCGGGCGAGGCCAAGAACGACCGGCTGTTCGACACCTGGCAGGAGTACGGCTGCATCGAGGTGAATCCGCACAGCGGCCAGGCGATCTGGTACGTGACGGTGCAGGGTCAGGCCCAGGATGCAGCAGGCAGTGCCGACAGTGCAACAGGCCCGCAGGAAGCTGCCGCAACGCATCAGGACACGGTTGCAGCAGGCTACAGCCACTCGCTGACCATGCTGAGGTTTCCATTGGCCAAGCTCTATGACGATCCGAGCCAGTACCCCCAGCCGATGGCCGGCCGCATCGTGGTGCGGGACAAACGCAAGGATGAAGCAGCAGGAGAGGGCGACCAGGAGGATGGGGCAGGGCAGGTGTCGGTGCAGCAGGGCGCCGAAAGCGCTGATGCAGCGCGTGCATCGAGGCAACCCGACAAGGATGCGGCAGCTCTCGCGCCAGCGCCCCAACCTGCAGCATCCCACGCCCAGGAGGCTGGAGCAAACCGCAACAAGTCCAAGGCTGCGGCAACTTCTCAAAAGCCCAACGAGAACCAGCTTAAGGCCCCAGCGTTCAATCGGCCCAAGCCCAAGCCTGCGGCAGGGTCGAGCGGCAACGCGCAGGAGATTGCGGCAAATTCTGCAAATGCTGCGCCATCAACTGCGCCAGCATTCGCCGCCCCGGCCCAGGCATCAGTGCCGGCACCCGCCGCTTCCGTACCCGCCAAACCGCCTGCCCAGGCGAAGGCACCCCAACGCATTGAGCCCACGTTCCCGCCCTTGGACGATGTGATCCGCATCGGGGGCAAGGACGATGGCTTCGACGTCGATGACGGATGGCTGGACGAGGACGACGACGTGCGCACCGCCGCGCCCGCGCCGGTGCGGCCCAGCATGCCGGCAGCGCCATCCAGGCCACCCCTGGTGGCGCCCAAGAATGCGCCAACGCCGAACGGCAAGAAAGCACCTGCAGCGCCGACACCGGAACAGTCCGTGCCCAAACCCAAGGCTGCATCAACAACGAGGGCGCCCGCGCCGGCGTCGTCGCCAACGCCAGCACCCACCACGGCTCCATCCACGGTAACGCCGCCGGCGCGACCCGAGCCCGGCTTCGTGCGTCCGCTCTTTGGCGTGACCCCAGAAACGTCTGCGCGCACGCCGCCCACGCCCGTGGTCCTGGCGCCGCACCTGCCCGAGCTGCCCCACGAAGCAGCCGCCCGCAAGGTCGAGCCCAGCGAGGTCGCCATCGCCTTCATGCGCTGGCTGCAAAACGGCCTGGCCAGCCGCGAGATCAAGCACAACGAGACCGGCGCCGCCGTGCATTTCGTGGAAGAAGGCATGGCGCTGGTGTCGCCGCTGATCTTCAAGCTCTACGCCCGAGAGACCGGGCCCGCCGATCAAGCCGACGCAACGGGCCTGCAGGTGCAGCGCGAGGTCATCAAGGCCGGCTGGCACCGCATGACCTCGGGCCAGGGCAAGGGCCGCGTGAACATCCTGCGCTACCAGGTCATGGGCCGAGGCGGCGCCAGCGTCGGGCGGCTCGCTGCCGTCGTGCTGGCCGAGCCCGACCGCTGGGTTTTGCCCGTACCGCCGGCCAACCCGGTCTTGAAGCTGGAATGATCAACCACCCCACATCGAGTAAGTTTGAATTCAGAAAAGAATCGTCTTGACACAAAGCCGGCGGTTCGACGATTGACACAGCTAGCTGGATGCACCTACAGTCCACACCGTGCGATTCAGCGGGTGAACGCCGAAAAATCGTCTAAGTGCATTTATCTGTCGGGATATTGATCTCATTTTTTTATATCTCCTGACTAGATACGATGTATATTATGTAAAATCACTAAAACACGATACTTGCGTGATCTGCTTTGAGTCTCACCATGCTACGCCCGCCTTGCATTAAGCTGAGCAAGCCCCTGCATCTGCACTACCCGCAGTTTGCTTGACCACAACGATATGGAGACAAGCCATGCGCATTTCACATCCGGCGGTACTCAGCCGCCGTCGCCTCGTCCTCTCGGGCTCTGCCGCAGCCGTTTCGCTTCTGCCATGGCGCATCGGGAGTGCCCAATCCACCTGGCCCACGAAACCACTGCGACTGGTGGTCCCATTTGCGCCAGGCGGCAGCTCCGAAATCGTAGCCCGCGCGGTCGCTGCAGAAATGTCCAAGACCATCGGTCAGAACGTGTTCGTGGACAACAAGCCGGGCGCTGCAGGAAACATCGCCATGCAGGAAGTCGCAAACAGCACCGATGAGCACACGTTGATCCTGGGCCACATCGGTACGCTGGCCGTTAACCCCTACATCTTTCCGAAGCTGGCATACGACGCCAACCGCGACTTTGCTCCCATCACGCTGGTATCCAAAGTGCCGAGCTTGTACGTGGTGCATCCGGATTTGCCGATCAAGAGTCTTTCGGAATTCATTGCCTATGCAAAAGCCCGTCCGGGCCAGCTCAATTACGGTTCGGCGGGAAATGGCAGCGCTGGCCATCTGGCATTCGAATATCTCAAGATGGTGACCGACACGTTCATGTTGCACGTGCCTTATCGGGGAACGGGCCCCATGCTCACTGACCTGATGGCCGGACGTCTGCAGGCCGCAGCCGTGGGCGCACCGGCCCTGCTGCCTTTCATCAAGGCCGGGAAATTGCGCTGCATTGCCACGGGGACTGCACAACGGCTTCCCCAATTGCCGGATGTGCCCACGGTGGCTGAACAGGGGTTCAAAGGTTTCGAAATGACCCAGTGGTACGGGTTGATGGCCCCCAGCAAATGGCCCAAAGCCAATCTGGCCAAACTGGAAACCGAGGCCGTCAAGGCAGCGCGAAGCTCTCTGGTCAAGGAAAAGCTGTCTCAGGAAACGGCTTTGGCGGTTGGAAACACCAGTGTGGAATTCGACGCCTTCATCAAATCAGAGCAGGCGCGCTGGAAACCCGTCATTGCGCGCGCTCAGATCAAACCCGAAGGAATGGGCTGAAGATCGGCTAAGCGCGGCGAAAAAAAGACCACTGGCCCGTGTCGATCGAGAAATCGCTGGACTCTTCATCACCACGAAACTCAAGGCGATTGAGGAAGGGGTCCAAAACGACTGCGGTGAAGCCTCCAGGATCGAGTTGCAGCAATTCGATGGACACGCCTTGGTGCACCCAGCGCTCGCACAGCGAGAGAAAGTCGCCCTTCAGGAAGATGCTGCACAGCGATGACGGCTGGAGCGCGTTGATTTGTTCAACGTGCTCCACGAACTTGAGTTGCAAACGCACCAAGCCGTCTTCTGCCACCCAAAACTCGCTGTAGCTTCTTTTGAACCCGAGGTCTTTCTCGTAGAAATTTCGCGCTCGTTCTTCGCCACGCCGCGGTATGGGCACATGGATCCACGTGGCGATGTACTCGTTGGAAAAAGAAGAATCCATTCAGCATCCCAATTTGGATTTTGGCCGGCCGCTCACAGGCGCCGTTGCTCGCGCGGCAGCAATGGCCGCCGCATTCCCTCTCGCTGGTTTAACGCCAAGGTCCGTCAAGGCCTGTTTCTCCGCAAGGTAAAAAGAGCTTCGATTTTCTGCTCCATCGGCCCCGATATCGATGAATTTATAACCTTCTGCATGGCGATCATTGATCCAGTCAATATTGCCTTGCACGGCCTTGCGCTCCCATTCGTAGGAACTCATGGCTTCCGTGGAGGCGCCACTGGAACGGATGACTCCAGGCCAGTCCTTCTTGATCGTTCTGAACTCGTGTCCCGACAGCCGCGGGTTGTCTCTCATCGCCTTGGCATAGGCCTCCACCGCGCCCTGACCCTCGCCGATGATGACGTACTTTTCCAGGCCCCAAGGGTCGATCCACCGCAATGGATTGTCCGCATAGAGATGCAGATGGCTGCCGCCCGCCAGTCCGATGGGGTCGGCGCTGATGAAGCGCCCGATGTCCGGGTCGTAGAAGCGGAACGTGTTGTAGTGCAGCCCTGTGTCACGGTCCAGATACTGCCCCTGCAGCCGCAGGTTCTGCTCGATCGCCTCGCCCCGGCCGTGCGCCTGCGCCTCGGGGATGGCGCTGCCGTCGATGCGCACCGCCTCCCACTGCTCCTTGAGCGCCCCGCCCCAGGTGCGGTAGCTGGCACGCCAGCGCACCTGACCCTCGGGGTCGGTCAGTTCCTCCGGCACGCCGGAGGGGTCGGCATGGAAGTAGTAGATCTGCGCGCTGTCCGGCGCCTCTTCGCGTGGCGCGGCCTGTTCCCAGGCCCGCACCGTGGCTGGCACAGCCGCCTGCACAGCTTCGGCCACCCTGCCCCCTTGCGCATCGATGCGCGCCAGCGGCACATAGCCGCCCGGCTCATACACATAGCTGGTCACCCGCGTCCCGCGGCGCTCCTCGATCAGCCGCATCCCCTCCCACACGAACTCCGTCACTCCGAAAGCGTCCTCGCTCGCCACCCGCCGCCCCAGCGCGTCGTAACGGTAGCGCGTGACCTGGCGCGTTGCCTCGGCCGTGCCCGGGCGGCGCACCGTGGTCACGGCCACCAATTGGTCCTCCGCATCCCATTCGAAGTGCTGCAGCGTGTGCCGCCCGCTCTTTTTCTGAATCAGACGGCCCAGGCCGTCGTAGGCGTAGCGCTTGTCTTCGTACACGCGCACGAGGTTGTCGCGAAGGTAGCCGCGCGAACCGGCGCCCGCCGGTCCCGCTTCCACCCCGTGACTTGCCTGCGAGTCCATCAGGTTGCCGGCGGGGTCGTAGTCGAAACGCTCCTGCGTGCGCTCGGGGCCCGAGGCGCCCGATGCATTCGGCGCGCCCTGCCCGGCCCCCGGCCCCAGGCGCAAGGCCTGCAGCACCCGCCCGGTGCCGTCGTACTGGAAGCTGCTGAGCCCCTTGTGGCTGTGCACGCTGTCGCGCAGCTCGCCCGCCGCGTCGTAGCGGTATTGCTTGAGCAGGCCGGTGGCATGGCTGGGGCCGCGCTCGGCCAAATCCACCTGCTGCTGATGCCACTCGCGCTCCCAGCCCGCCGCCTGCAGGCCCGCATCCGAGCGCGTCCAGCTGCCAACGCGCCGTCCGAGCGGATCGAGCAGATAGCGCGTTCCCAGGCTGCCCTGGCTGCGGTGCACTTCGCGGTGCAGCGCATCGCGCTCGAAGTCGGCGATCAGCCGGTGCGCCTCGCTCGCCGGCACGGCAGTCAGGTCATCGCCTTCTTCTCTTGCCGCTTCGGCCCCTTCAACCTCTTCGGCCGCCAGCGATTCCCGCAGACCGAGGTCGATGCGGTGCAAGTGCCCCGAGCCGTAGCGCAGGTAGTTCAGGCTGCGCTGCAGCACCCGGCCGCCGGACTGGGCGACGGCAGGCAGTTCGGTGCGCGTGCGGTGCCCGAGTGCGTCGTGCGCATGGCGCAGGCTGTAAGTGTGCTCAGTGACCGCATCCGTGGCGTGCTCGGCCACCAGATGGCCCACGGCGTCGTATTCGAAGCGCACGGTGTGCAGCAGTGCTTCCCGGGCGGGATCCTGGTGGCCATGTTCGCCCTCTCCTGCTCCCACCACACGCAGGCGCGCGGCCTCCACCACACGTCCCGCGGCATCGTGCCGGTAGCGCAAGATCTGGCCCTGGCAGCGCTTTTCTATGAGGCGCCCGAGCGCGTCGCGCACGAGCTCGGTGCGCCGCACAGGCATGGCGCTCTGCGCTTTGGCGCCTTGTGCCAAGGTGCCTTCGGCGGCCTGGGCTTCGATGTCCCCGAACACGTCATCGCCCCCGCCCGCGTGATGGGTGATGGCGGCGACCTGGCCGTCGGGGTCGTATTCGAGCGCGATGCGCGTGCCGTCCAGGCGCACTTCTTCGATGAGCCGGTCGCCAGCGTCGTAGCCGAAGCGATAGCTGGCGCCGTTTTCTGTCGTGAACTCGGCCATGCGGTGCGCCACGTCGTAGCGCACGCCGCTTTGCCGCCCCTCGGCGTCCACGCGCCACAGGCGCTGGCCCCGCGTGTTGTAGCCATAGCGCGTGGCGCGCGAGAGTGCATCGGTGTGTTGCACGAGGCGCCCGGCGCTGTCGTGCGCGAAGGTCTGGCTGCTGCCGTCGGGCAGGGCCACGGACACGAGGCGCCCGCGCGCATCGAAGGTGCTGCGGGTGACCTGCCCGAGCGCGTCGGTGACGCTTTGCAGTCGTCCCTGGCCGTCATAGGCGTAGTGGGTGCTTTGCCCGGAGCAGTCGGTGTGGCGCGTGAGCAGCGCGCGCTCGTTCCACACGAGGTTGTTGCGCCCGCCTCGCGCGTCGGTGATCTGCACGGGCAGGCCGCTGGCGTCCCAGGCGGTCTCGGTGGTGCGGCCGTCCGGCGTGGTCTCGGTGGTGGGCAGGCCACGGTCGTCGTATTCCCAGCGCCAGGTGGCGCCGTCGGGCCCGGTCACGCGCAGGGGCACGAACCAGCGGCTGTCCCACAGCGTGCGCGTAAGGTGGCCCAGCGGGTCGATGACACCGATCTGCAGGGCGTTCTCGTCGTACTGGAAGGTGGTGGTGGCGCCGCTAGGCCGGGTGCAAGCGAGCAGTTCGCGCCGCTCGCTCCAGCGCAGCTGCCAGGTGTGGCCCAGGGGGTTCTGGTATCGGGTGAGGTTGTGGTGGCGGTCCCAGCGCCAATGCTGGCAGCGGCCCAGCTGGTCGGTGGCGGTCGTTTCGCCGCCGCCGGATTGCGCCCCCCCGTTCGCAATGACGTCCTCGCCGGTCAGGGTGTAGGCGATGTCGTAGGTTTCGCCGTCCTCGGTCCAGTGGCGCACGACGCGGCAGTCGCGCAGGCACTGGCCCTGGGGGCCGCGCGCGCCGTCCTGGCGCTCGGGGCCGCTGGCCTGCGCGGCGCTCTCCCAGGCGTAGTGGCACGCAAAGCCGCCGGCATCAACCTGCAGGACCATGAGTCGTTCGGCATAGGCAAAGCGCCGGATGAGGCTGCGCGTGCGGTCGAGCACTTCGGTGAGCTGGCCGGGCACGGGGTATTCGGGCGAATGACCGGGGCCCTGGCGATCCTGATGGGGACTCTCGGCCGCATAGCGGTAGCTGGCGAGCAGGCCCAGCTGCTCGCCGGGGGCGGCCTGTACCAGGTGGATGGACTGCACCTGGCGAGCCTGCCCCGCATAGTCCAGCCGCAGCACGCGCCCCAGGTGGTCGGTGAGGCCCGCCAGGCGCCGCGCGCTGTCGTAGCGCAGCGCGATCCAGTGCCCGAAACGGTCGCGCAGGCGCAGGAGCTTGAGGACATGGGTGCCGGGCTCTTCGGGCGCCGGGCCGAATTGCTCGTGGATGTGGTCGAGGCCGCTGACTTCGAAGTGCCCTCCAGCAGTGCACCCGACGATGAAGCCCTCGCCGGTATTGAAGAGGGCGTTGCCTGGCTCGACCCAGGGCAGCTCGATGTGCCGCCCCTGTGGATTGACGTAAACGAGGCGCCCGGTCTGGCCGCTGCCGGGCGCTGGGCGCACGACATGCAGTTCGATGTCGTAGGGCACGCTCCAGCCCTCTCCGTGCACGGTGTTCTGACGATGATCGTGGTTGCTGTAAAAGCGCCGCCATTCGATGGGCAACGGCCCGGGGAGCACGAAGTCGGTGTCACGGCTGCCGTCCAGGACTTTGCCGCCCGTCGCGGGGTGCACGGGGTAGCCGATCAGGGACCGGAACCCGCGCCCGAGCCACTCGCCGGCCATGCCGACGACGGCGCCCATGGCCAGGCACCCCACTCGCCCCAGGAAGTTGCCGCGCCCCATGGCCAGGCCGACACCGATCTCCAGCGCGGTCTCCCACCACAGTTTGTCGTCGGCGACGTTGAGGTAGGCGGTCTTGTTGCCGCCGAAAAAGACGGTGTCCGCGCCGGTGGCGATCTGCGCGGCGCACATGAGCTTGTCGCCCTTGCGCGCGGCAGGAAAGGTTTCGATGAAGACGCTGTCGGTGCCCTCGGCGATGAAGTTGGGGTTGGGTGAGGAGTGCTTGGTGCAGGCGGTGAAGTCGGCGACGGCCCGCATGGCCAGGCGTTTTTCGATGAGAACGGTGCCCGCTCCCTGCGTGCCCAGCTTGCCCGTGATCTCCAGCTCACCGATGTCCTCGGTCATCTCCTGGATCTTCTTTTCCTTGTAGCTGCTCCAGCCGGTCGCCCCTCCGATGAAGCCGGCCAGCAGGCCGCACGCCAGGATCGCCCCGCAGCCCATGGTGGCCACCGATACCCCGGCCAACAGCGCCACCGCACCTGCCACCAGCAAGGTCTCCACCATCCCCGACGCCAGCCGCAACCCCACCCGCGCCAGCCTCGACCACACCGACACGTGCCCGATGTCGTCGCCCAGCCTCGCCGCCGCCAGTCCACCCATGTTTTGTCTCCATCTTTTTTCAAGCCGTGCCTTCAGGCACGTGCGTTCGGGTCGTCGCCCCGTCGTCACTCACGCAAGACGAAACTCCCCAAGACATCGCTCACCATCTTGTGGTGCTCATCGGTGAAAGGGACAGGCAGCGAGAACGTCAGGCTCAGCACCTGGCGCGTGTCCGGCAGCAGGAACAGCGACTGCACGTGGTAAACCGTTTTGCCCTGCTGCTTGTAGCTCACCGAAAACTTCGAGCCGCCGATTTTCTGGCCGGCCCCCAAAAATGCGGGCTCGATCTCACTGCGGGTGAATTTGCTCACTTGCCGGGAAAGATCGTTCAACTGGCGCTTCAAGAACTCCGGAGGCGTTTCGTCCGCCTCCAGCGGGTCCTTCGAGATCGCGATGGTCATGCCGCCGGAGCCGGGCTCGGGCGCCAGCAGGTGCATGGTGCGGTCCGTCACATGGGGCGGTGCCGTGATGTGGCCTTCTTGGAAGTGATAAAGCATGGTTTTTCTTATGGAATGAGGCCGCAGGCGGAGGGCCTCAGCAATTGAGGTTGATCTTTTTCCCGAACTGGTCGAGGTCGTCCTGGAAGTTGAAGACGCCTTTCACGCCATTGAGCACGATCGTGCCATCGGCCTTCAAGGTGATGGAGGCCGCGCCGCAAACCAGGGTCACGCTCTCTCCCGCCACCTGCGTGATGTTCTTGCCCGCGTTCACGAACACCGTGTCGCTCTGCGCGTTCACCACCACGTTTTCCTTGGCCAGCACGTTGGCGTTCAGGCTGGTGGAGGACAGCGATATGTTCTGCTCCGCCACCAGGTTCATGTTGCCGGTTTGGGCCACGGAGGCCACGTCACCGCCCGAGACCATGTTGCTTTGCCCGCCCGAAGTCACATGCGTGAGCATGCCGGCCTTGGCCAACTGCGTGAGTTGCGCGCCACTGGAGATGGTCACGTGCTGCTGTGCATGCACCGACGTGCTCTGGCCCGAGCTGACGACGATGGGCTTGGGACTGATCATGCTTTGCCCTTCCGGGCTCACGATGGACATGATCGGCTTGGTGATGTCCTTGGACAAATCCATCAGGCCACGCGCATCCGGCATGGCTGGGTCGGTGTTGGTGGGCATGGCCGTTTCCGCGCCCCCTCCTCCATCGCCACCCGAGCGGGAACTTGCCATCTTGGCCAGCGAGGTCAAGCCGCCCGCCGCGCCCCCCGTCATGGCCGCGATGCCCGCCCCCATGCTGGCGATCTGCGAAGACTTGGCATCGGCCAATGCACCGATGGTGGCGTTCACCGACGAAACCGCCTGCCCGGCCTCCTGCATGAGTGAAGAGGTGTTGGCGAGGGTCGCACCCAGCTGATCGAACCCATCAGGATTGTTGCTCGCCACCTTGGAGGTGAAGTCCTGCGGGTACGTGGTGATCAGCAGGCCCTTGTCCGCCCGGATCGACCCCCACAGGTCCGTGCGCAGCTCGAACCCGTACCCGCGCTGCGAGCCGCTGCCCTGGTGCATCAGGTACCCCATGTTCAGGTACGTGTTGCCGTAGGTGTTGGACAACTCCAGGTGCTCGATGCCCTTCTTGTCCTCAAAGCGCAGCATGCTCGCCCCGCCCCCGCCCTTGCTCCAGTTCGTGAGCGTGCCCGACTGCGTCTTGTTGTCCGGCAGCTTCCACGGCGGCATCTGGATGCCGTTGTACACCCGCCCGGTGATGATGGGGTAGTCCGGATCGCCGTTCAGAAAGTCCACGATGACTTCCTGCCCGATGCGCGGGATGTGGATGCTGCCGTAGTTCAGGCCCGCCCAGGGGTGCGACACCCGCACCCAGCAGCTGGAGTTCTCGTCCATGGCCCCGATGCGGTCCCAGTGGAACTGCACCTTCACGCGGCCGTACTGGTCGGTCCAGATCTCCTCGCCCGGCGGGCCCACCACCACGGCGGTCTGCGGGCCGGTGGTCTTGGGCTTCGGGGTGGTGCGCGCGGGCGTGTACGGCAGGCTGGTGGGCTGGGCCTGCAGGGTGAACTTCTGGAACGAGCCCTCTTCCTGCGGCGTGCCCTTGGTGCCGGGCGCCACGGCGCTGACCTGGGGGTTTTCCTTGAAGTGGTATTCCAGGCCGGTCAGCAGGTATTGCTGGTTCTGGTCCTCGCGCGGGTGGTTCTCCAGGGTGAAGGTGTAGCCGGGCGCCAGCGCCCGGTGGCGCGACTCGCCCCGCACGGTGCTGTGCCCGGTCAGGCTGGACTGCAGGCGCGAGCGCGCGTAGGCCTCGCCATCACCGAACTCGGTGTACCCGCCCGGCCACTCGTAGATCTCGTGGCTGTCGTGCGCGTGCCCCGGTGGGGTCTGGCGCATGTTGGACAGGTCGGCCTTGGGTTTCTTGAAGTCGTAGTCGTCGTTGTAGTGCCGCCCGGGCTTGATCTCCTGCGCCAACTGCCAGGCGTGGATGTTCTCCTTGTCGGCGACGGCGGCCTTCTCGGGCGGGTAGAACGGGATGACGGCGGCGCCCGCGAGCGGGCTGTGCGAGGCGACGATGTCGTCGGCCAGGGTGAGCACGTGCTGGCCGGCGCTGTGCTCGTGGAAGTAGTAGATGCCCTCGTGCTCCATCAGGCGCGAGACGAAGGCGCAGTCGGTCTCGTTGTACTGCACGCAGTAGTCCCAGGTGCGGTAGCTCTGGGTGAGCTTGCGCTGCAGCGGGTAACCGTATTTGCCGAGCACCTCTTCGATGATGTCGGGCACGGTCTTGTTCTGGAAGATCTTGAAGTCGCTTTGCCGCGTGGCCAGCCACAGCCAGGGGCTCAGGCGGGCTTTGTAGGTGTAGAAGCGGTGGTCCTGCCCCTGCAGCCCGAAGCGGGTGACGATGCCATCCAGGTAGCGCGTGCCGCCCCCTTCGGTTTCCACCACGATGGTGGCGCTCTTGCCCAGCAGGGCCTTGGGGTCGATGGATTTGCTCTCGCTCAGCAGGTCCACGTCCAAGGAGAACAGCTCGGAGAGCGCTTCTTTGCCCTGCAGCTGGCGAAACTGCAACTGCTCGCCCAGGGGCGTCTGGATGGTGACTCGGCGTGTCATGAGGAATGCCGGCCATGCCGGATTTGTAACGGAAATGGGGTCCGCAAATGATATTCCCTTGTTTCCAATACCTTATTGGATATTTGACTCAAAATGTAATATGCAAAATTATTTGCACTATCCATCTGCGCAATTTCAATCAATAGGTATAAATACTTAATATTCATTGAATTCAAATAGTTTTTGATTTAATTTCGCAGAATTTAATAAAAATATCATTTTTCTTCGGGCTGGCGTTGGCTTCCTACATTCTTTATCGGCACGCCGCTGCTAGGTTACTGAACATGGCCCGCCCCCACATCACCCCCGACGCCCTCGCGCTGTATGAACAAAAGCGCGACTTCTCGATCACCCCCGAACCGCGCGGAGGGGCCGAGGCGCCCGCCGATGCGCTGCGCTACGTGATCCACAAGCACTGGGCCACCCGGCTGCACTACGACCTGCGCCTGGAGCTGGAGGGCACCATGAAAAGCTGGGCCGTGCCCAAGGGGCCCAGCTTCGATCCGGCCGACAAGCGCATGGCGGTGCAGGTGGAGGACCACCCGATCGCCTACAACCAGTTCGAAGGGCAGATCCCGGCGCGGCAGTACGGGGCGGGCAAGGTCATCATCTGGGACAAGGGCTACTGGGTGCCGCTGGAAGATCCGGTGAAGGGCTACCGGGCCGGCAAGCTCAAGTTCGAGATCCACGGCCACAAGCTGCAGGGGCGGTGGACGCTGGTGCGAATGCGCTCCCGGGGGGCCAAGCAGGAGCGGCAGCCCGCATGGCTGCTGATCAAGGAGCACGACGGCCTGGAGCGCCCGGCGGCCGAGTTCGACGTGGTGCAAGACATGCCCGACAGCGTGAGCGCCCTGCCCGATCTCCCTGGCGTGCCAGACCAAGCGCCTCGGCCCGGCAAGACGCGGGCAACGAAGGCCGCCCGAGGCGCCAAAGCCGCCCAAGCGGTCAAGGCCCCGTTGCCGGCCGAGCTCAAACCCCAGCTCGCCACGCTGGTCCAGGGCCCGCCGCCCGATCTGGCCGACTGGCTGTTCGAACTCAAGTTCGACGGCTACCGGCTGCTCGCGCGTATCGACCATGGCAAGGTGCGGCTGTTCACCCGCAATGGCAACGACTGGGGCCACAAGATGCCCGACCTCGTGAAGGCCCTGAAGGCGCTTCCCATCGACAGCGGCTGGATCGATGGCGAGATCGTGGTGATGGACCGCCAGGGCATGCCGGACTTTCAGGCGCTGCAGAATGCGTTCGAGAACGGCACCGCGGCAGGGCTGGTTTTCTATGCGTTCGACCTGCCTTTCGTGAACGGGGCGGATCTGCGCGCGCTGCCCGTCACGGACCGCCGCGAGGCCCTGCGCGCCATCCTTCCCGGGGGCGAGGGCCAGACCGTGCGCTTCAGCGAGGCCTTCGATGCGGCCCCGGGCCAACTCATCGCTTCGGCCTGCCGACTCGGCTTTGAAGGGGTGATCGGCAAGCGCAGGAGCGCGCCGTATGTCTCGCAACGCTCGGCGGACTGGATCAAGCTCAAATGCGGCCAGCGCCAGGAGTTCGTGATCGGCGGCTACACCGAGCCCAGGGGCACGCGCAACGGCATCGGCGCGCTGCTGCTGGGCGTGCAGGACGAAGACGGGAGCCTGCGCTACGTGGGCAATGTCGGCACTGGGTTCAACGAGCGCAGCCTGGCGCAGTTGCGCGAGCGCCTGGAGGCGCTGACGACTTCCAAGAGCCCGTTCGCCAACGCAGCCCGGGGCGCGGCCAAGGTGCATTGGGTGCGGCCGCAATTGCTGGCGGAGGTGGCCTTCGCCAACTGGACGCACAGCGAACGCATCCGCCACGCCGTGTTCCGAGGCCTGCGGCACGACAAGCCCGCCAAGGACATCGTGCACGAGCGCCCTCTTCCCGCCAAGGCGCTGGCCAAGTCCGCCACCCACGCCAAGCCCTCGACCGCGCGAGCGGACACCCTGCGCGTGACCCATGCCGACCGCGTCATCGACCCGGAATCGGGCACCACCAAGATCGATCTGGTGCGCTATTACGCGCTGGTAGCGCCGCTGATGATGGAGCACCTGCACCTGCGCCCGGTCTCGCTGGTGCGGGCGCCGGCCGGTGTCGGTGGCGAGCTGTTCTTTCAGCGCCACCAGGAGCAAGGCAGCCTGCAGGGCGTGCAGCCGCTCAAGGCCTCGCTCTACCCCGGCCATCCGCCGCTGCTGGAGCTGGTGGGGCCGGAGGGCCTATTGGCCGCTGCGCAGATGAACACGGTGGAGTTCCACACCTGGAATGCCCGCAAGGACCGCATCGACCGGCCCGACCGCATGACGTTCGACCTCGATCCCGGTGAGGGCCTGGCCTGGGACCGCATGCAGGAGGCGGCCACCCTGATGCGCGTGATGCTCACCGAACTCGGCCTGCCGTCGTTCCTCAAGACCAGCGGCGGCAAGGGCCTGCACGTGGTGGTGCCCATCCAGCGCCGGCACGACTGGGATACGGTCAAGGCATTTTCGCAAGCCATCGTGCAGCACATGGCCCGCACCATTCCGGCCCTGTTCGTGGCCAAGAGCGGGCCCCGCAACCGCGTGGGCAAGGTGTTCGTGGACTACCTGCGCAACGGATTGAGCGCCACCACGGTCTGCGCCTGGTCGGCGCGCTCGCGGCCGGGCCTGGGCATCTCGGTGCCGCTGGCCTGGAAGGAGTTGGAAACCCTGACGGGCAGCGCAGAGTGGACCGTGCGCAATGTGGACGAGCGGCTGCGCACCGGCAACACCCCCTGGGAGGGCTATGCCGGCGCGGCGGTGTCGATCGCGGGCGCCATGCGCCTGCTGCAGTTCACGCCGAAGGCGTGAGCTGCGGCGGCAGGGCCGGTCAGGCCTGCAGTGGCAGTTCGTCCGTTTCGGTGCGGGTGGTGCGGTGGCCCTTCAGCCCAAGCTTGGCCAGCAGCTTCACATCGGCCTCGCCCTCCGGGTTGCCGGTGACCAGCAGCTTGTCGCCGTAGAAGATCGAATTGGCGCCCGCCATGAAGCACAGCGCCTGCACGGCATCGCCCATCTGCTGGCGGCCGGCCGACAGGCGCACGCGGGCCTTGGGCATGGTGATGCGCGCCACGGCGATCACCCGCACGAAGTCCAGCGGGTCCACCGGTTCGCTGTCGGCCAGCGGGGTGCCGGGCACGCGCACCAGGCTGTTGATGGGCACCGATTCGGGGTAAGGATTCAGATTGGCGAGCTGGGCGAGCAGGCCGGCCCGGTGCACCGGCGCCTCGCCCATGCCCACGATGCCGCCGCAGCATACGCTGATGCCGGCGCCGCGCACGTGCTGCAGGGTGTCGAGCCGGTCCTGGTAGGCGCGGGTGCTGACCACGTCGGTGTAGTACTCGGGCGCGGTGTCCAGGTTGTGGTTGTAGTAGTCGAGCCCGGCGTCTTTCAGCGCCTGCGCCTGGTGCGATTCGAGCATGCCCAGCGTGGCGCAGGTCTGCATGCCCAGCCCTTTGACGGCGCCGATCAGCTCGCTCACTTTCTCGATGTCGCGGTCCTTGGGGGCGCGCCAGGCGGCGCCCATGCAAAAGCGGGTGGCACCGGCATCCTTGGCGGCCTGGGCCGCGGCAGTCACCTCCTGCACACTCATCAGCTTCTCGGCTTTCACGCCGGTGTCGAACTCGGCCGACTGCGGGCAATAGCCGCAGTTCTCGGGGCAGCCGCCGGTCTTCACCGACAGCAGCGTGGCCAGTTCGATGTCGCCGGCAGGCCAGTGCTCGCGGTGCACGCTCTGGGCCTGAAACATCAGGTCCATGAACGGTTTGTCCAGCAGCGCCTGGATGGCCTCGACGGACCAGGGCCCGGCGGGCACCTGCGCGACCGGCGGACGGCGATGCAGTTGCACGGCTTGCGCCGCGGCGGGGGTGGGTGGGACAGCGGTGGTTGGCATGGTGGGCGGGCCCTTTCTCGTCTGGTTTTTCGGCAGTCCGGCATCTGGCCGGTCGTGGCAGGCGCAGATTCTGGCGGAGCCGGCGGCGCAAATCCAGATCCATGCCTCACAAACCCGAGCGGAATGGAGTGCCGTTATCTGCAGTCAACGGCCGGCCAGTGATCGGGCTTTTTAACCGAGGTTGCGCGACATTGCCCGCACGATCGCACAGGCGCAAAACCCGTGTCGCCTTCTGTCGCGAAACCATGGCCATCTTTCCGAAAACACCTCGCCTGACTGTGCAGCCATGCCCGGAGTTGCATGCAGTTGGCGCCAGTGCCGCTGGAGGGCGGCAGGCAATACCTGCCGATTCGTCAGCCCAGCGCCGCGATCACGTCTTTGGGGGCCTGCACCAGCTCGATGAGCACCCCCTCGCCCGCGATCGGAAACTCCGCGCTGGATTTGGGGTGCAAAAAGGTGATGTCGTGCCCCGCCGCACCCTGGCGAATGCCACCGGGCGCGAAGCGCACCCCCTGGGCCGTGAGCCATTCCACCGCGCGCGGCAGGTCGTCGATCCACAGGCCGATGTGGTTGAGCGGCGTGGTGTGCACGGCCGGCTTCTTGTCCACGTCCAGTGGCTGCATCAGGTCCACCTCCACCGCATGCGCGCCCCGGCCCATGGCCAGGATGTCTTCGTCGACGTTCTCGCGCTCGCTGCGGAAGGTGCCGGTCTGTTCGAGGCCCAGCATATCCACCCACAGCGCCTTCATGCGCTCCTTGTCGGTGCCGCCGATGGCGACTTGCTGGATGCCGAGAACCTTGAACGGACGTGCGGTGATGGGATTTGCCATGCAGGCTCCAAAAACGGTTTACTATGATTTTTATAGCAATATGCCCTAGTGGAATATGCGCCGCAGGCCAAAATGGGCCTGATCCATAGCGTGCCATCCACAGGCATGCGCCACGCGGTGCCGGCCGGTTCGGGCCTTGCCCGCCCCGCCCGCGCCACCGCGCACGGGGATCACTGGAATTCCAGGATCACCTGGTCCACCGCCAGCGACTCGCCCTTGCCAGCCACCACCTTGCCCACGATGCCGTCCTGGGTGGCGAACAGGATGTTCTCCATCTTCATGGCCTCGATCACCGCGAGCTTTTCACCGGCCTGCACCGCCTGGCCGGGCTGCACCGCCACGTCGACCAGCAGCCCGGGCATGGGCGACAGCAGGAACTTGCTCAGGTCCGGCGGCGCCTTGTACGGCATGAGCTGGTGCAGGCGAGCGCCGAGGGGCGACAGCACGATGGCATCGATCTGCGTGCCGTTGTGCGAGATGCGCAGCGCGAGCGGGCTGCGCGGCGTGCCGCGCTCGACCTGCGCCGTGAAGCCCGCGCCGTTGCACTGGCCCTGCACGCGGATCTGGCCCAGCGTGGCCGCGCTGCCGATCTGGTAACTCTTGCCGCCCACCGACACGGCGCTGGAGCCCGAGCTGCCCTGGAAGTCCGTCACCGACACCGCGTGGTGCTCGTTGCGCCCTTCTTGCCCCATCACCACCACCACGAACTGCTCGCCCACCTTCACGTTGTGGCCGGCCAGCTGCCCGCTGATGCCCGAGGCACGCGCGCGGTAGCGGCGGTTCATGTACGCCGCCAGCGCCACCAGGAACAGCGGATCGTCGTGCGGCACGTCCTGCGAGGCAAAGCCCTGGCTGTAGTTCTCGGCGATGAAGCCGGTGTTGAAGTCGCCCGCCACGAAACGCGGATGGGCCAGCAGCGCGGCCTGGAACGGGATGTTGCTGCCCACGCCGCGGATCACGAACCCGTTGAGCGCGGCGCGCATCTTGTGGATGGCGTCCTCCCGGTCCTGGCCGTGCACGATGAGCTTGGCGATCATCGAGTCGTAGTACATGGGGATCTCGCCGCCCTCGTACACGCCCGTGTCCACCCGCACGCCCAGCTTTTTGGTGGTGTCGGCCTGGAACATCGACTCCTCCGGTGGCTGAAAGCGCACCAGGCGGCCGGTGGAGGGCAGAAAGTTGCGGAACGGGTCTTCGGCGTTGATGCGGCACTCGATGGCCCAGCCATCGCGCCGGACGTCGGCCTGGGTGAGCGGCAGCGGCTCGCCGGCGGCCACGCGGATCATCAGCTCGACCAGGTCCAGGCCGGTGATGCATTCCGTCACCGGGTGCTCCACCTGCAGGCGCGTGTTCATCTCCAGAAAGTAGAAGTCCTGGTCCTTGCCGACCACGAACTCCACCGTGCCGGCGCTCTGGTAGTTCACCGCCTTGGCCAGGGCCACGGCCTGCTCGCCCATGGCCTTGCGCGTCGCGTCGGAGATGAAGGGGGACGGCGCCTCCTCGATCACCTTCTGGTGGCGGCGCTGGATGGAGCATTCGCGCTCGTTCAGGTAGATCACGTTGCCCTGGCTGTCGCCCAGCACCTGGATCTCGATGTGGCGCGGCTCCTGCACGAACTTCTCGATGAAGATGCGGTCGTCGCCAAAGCTGTTGCGCGCCTCGTTGCGGCACGAGGTGAAACCCTCCAGCGCCTCCTTGTCGTTGTAGGCCACGCGCAGGCCCTTGCCGCCGCCGCCGGCGGATGCCTTGATCATCACGGGGTAGCCGATGTCGCGGGCGATCTCCACCGCGCGCTCGGCCGATTCGATGGCGTCGTTCCAGCCCGGAATGGTGCTGACCTGCGCCTCGTTCGCCAGTTTCTTGGAGGCGATCTTGTCGCCCATGGCGGCGATGGAATGGTGCTTGGGGCCGATGAAGACGATGCCCTCCTCCTCCACGCGCTTGGCGAAGGCTTCGTTTTCCGACAGGAAGCCGTAGCCCGGGTGCACGGCCTGCGCCCCGGTCTGCTTGCAGGCGGCGATGATGCGGTCGGCCTGCAGGTAGCTCTCGCGGCTGGGCGCCGCCCCGATGTGCACGGCCTCGTCGGCCAGCTTGACGTGGCGCGCCTCCTTGTCTGCGTCGGAATACACGGCCACGGTGGCGATGCCCATCTTCTTGGCGGTGGCGATGACCCGGCACGCGATTTCGCCCCGGTTGGCGATCAGGATTTTGGTGAACATGGTGTTGGGGAGTGGAGGTGTTCTAACGGGCGGTGTCTTGCGTCTTTTTTGTCTGTCTGTCTCGCGGCACGGGGCTCATGCGTGCCGGTCGATGGCCGGGCTCATGTCTTCCATCCAGAGCACGTTGTCCGAGTACGACTGCAGGTCGGGCGAGAGGTTGGAGGTGGAGCCCGAGACCCACACCTCCTTGTGCAGCTCGGACTTCACGTAGGAGATGGCGTCTTCGAAGTCCCCGTCGCCGGCGGAGAGGATCAGCCGGTCGTACACGTTCTGGGCCGCGAGCTTGATGATCAGCGTGGCGATGCCCACGTCCACGCCCTTTTGCACCGAGCGGTCGAACTGGTGGCTGCAGTTGGGGCAGTTGGCGTGCATGCGCTTGAGCTTGTAGAGCTGCACCCGGAACTTCGGCCCGATGGGCGGCGCGGTCTTGATCCAGGAGTGGAACGCGTTCTGGGCGTCGGTGGACGGATCGCTCGCCGAGTTCAGGTAGTAGCTCTCGTGGATCGGCCCGCCGTTCAGGCGCGTGATCTCGTTCTTGAGCTTCAGGTAGTCGAAGGGCCGGCCCTTGCCGTAGTTGAAGAGGTAGGCGCCATCGACGATCCAGACGGTTTTCATGGGGCGGGCATCGCTCACAGCGGAATGTTCCCGTGCTTGCGCCAGGGGTTCTCCAGCTTCTTGCCCTGCAGCATCACCAGGCTGCGGCAGATGCGCTTGCGCGTCTCGTGCGGCAGGATCACGTCGTCGATGAAGCCGCGGGCGCTGGCCACGAAGGGGTTGGCAAAGCGCTGCTTGTACTCGGCCTCGCGGGCGGCGAGCTTGGCGGGGTCGTTCTTGTCCTCGCGGAAGATGATTTCCACAGCGCCCTTGGCACCCATCACCGCGATCTCGGCGTTGGGCCACGCCAGGTTGACGTCGCCGCGCAGGTGCTTGGAGCTCATCACGTCGTAGGCGCCGCCGTAGGCCTTGCGGGTGATGACGGTGATCTTGGGCACGGTGCACTCGGCATACGCGTACAGCAGCTTGGCGCCGTGCTTGATGATGCCGCCGTACTCCTGCGACGTGCCGGGCATGAAGCCGGGCACGTCCACGAAGGTGACCACGGGGATGTTGAACGCGTCGCAGAACCGCACGAAGCGCGCGGCCTTGATGCTGCTCTTGATGTCCAGGCAGCCGGCCAGCACCAGCGGCTGGTTGGCGACGATGCCCACGGTCTGCCCTTCCATGCGCGCCAGGCCGATGACGATGTTCCTGGCGTAGTCGGGCTGCAGCTCGAAGAAGTCGCCGTCGTCCACCACCTTGGTGATCAGCTCCTTCATGTCGTAGGGCTTGTTGGGGTTCTCGGGCACCAGCGTGTCGAGGCTGCGGTCCATGCGGTCGGCCGGGTCGTTGCTCGGGCGCACGGGCGGCTTTTCGCGGTTGTTGAGCGGCAGGTAGTTGTACAGGCGGCGAAGCATCATCAGCGCCTCGACGTCGTTCTCGAACGCCATGTCGGCCACGCCGCTGCGGGTGGTGTGGGTGCCGGCGCCGCCCAGCTCCTCGGCCGTGACCTCCTCGTGGGTGACCGTCTTGACCACCTCGGGGCCGGTCACGAACATGTAGCTGCTGTCCTTGACCATGAAGATGAAGTCGGTCATGGCGGGCGAGTACACGGCGCCGCCGGCGCAGGGGCCCATGATCATGCTGATCTGGGGGATCACGCCGCTGGCCAGCACGTTCTTCTGGAACACGTCGGCATAGCCGCCGAGCGAGGCCACGCCCTCCTGGATGCGCGCGCCGCCCGAATCGTTGAGCCCGATCACCGGCGCGCCCACCTTCATGGCCTGGTCCATCACCTTGCAGATCTTCTCGGCATGCGTTTCCGACAGCGCGCCGCCGAACACGGTGAAGTCCTGGCTGAAGACGAAGACGAGGCGGCCGTTGATCATGCCGTAGCCGGTCACCACGCCGTCGCCGGGAATCTTCTGGCCTTCCATGCCGAAGTCGGTGCAGCGGTGCTCCACGAACATGTCCCATTCCTCGAACGTACCGTCGTCCAGCAGCAGCTCGATGCGCTCGCGCGCGGTGAGCTTGCCCTTCTTGTGCTGCGCGTCGATGCGCTTTTGACCGCCGCCCTGGCGGGCGAGTTGGCGCTTTTGCTCCAGTTGTTCGAGGATGTCTTGCATGGGTCGCTCTTTCGGTGGTGATTCTTTTGCTATTTATTTAATAGCAGTATGCCGGGAGTTTTCTTGTGCTGCGAGCAGATTCCGTGCGGCAGTGGACGCGGCGATGCGCCCGGCCGCCACGTCCGCCTGCAGCGTGGGCAGCAGTGCACGCACCTCGGGGTGCTGGCGGAACGCATGCCGCAGGCCCGCCTCGATGCGTTCCCACATCCAGGCCAGGGCCTGCCTTTCGCGGCGGCGGGCGAGCCGGCCGCTGGCGGTCTGCAGTTGGCGGAACTGGCTCACGGCGGCCCAGAAGGCCTGCAGGCCCTGGCCCTGCAGCGCGCTGATCTGCAGCACCTTGGGCTGCCACGGGGCGGCATCGGCCTGAACCGGTGCCGGTTCGCTTTCGGCCGGCACCGCGCCGTGGCCCGCTGCCGGCGCGTGGCGGGGGTGGCCCAGCGAGCGCTCGGGGTTGCCGTGCTGGCTCAGCAGCCGCAGGCTGGAGGTGATCTGCGCCTCGGCCCGGGTGGCGGCATGCGGGTCGATGTCGGCCTTGTTGATGACGACCAGGTCGGCGATCTCCATCACGCCCTTCTTGATGGCCTGCAGGTCGTCGCCCGCGTTGGGCAGCTGCAGCAGCACGAACATGTCGGTCATGCCCGCCACGGCGATCTCGCTCTGGCCCACGCCGACGGTCTCCACCATGACGATGTCGTAGCCGGCGGCCTCGCACACCAGCATGGCCTCGCGCGTCTTCTCGGCCACGCCGCCCAGGGTGCCGCTGGACGGGCTGGGACGGATGTAGGCCTTCTCGTGCATGGACAGGTGTTCCATGCGGGTCTTGTCGCCCAGGATGGAGCCGCCCGACACGGTGGACGACGGGTCGATGGTGAGCACGGCCACGCGGTGGCCCAGGCCGATGAGGTGCAGGCCCAGCACTTCGATGAAGGTGGATTTGCCCACGCCGGGCACGCCGCTGATCCCCAGGCGAAACGACTGGCCGGTGTGCGGCAGCAAGGCGGTGAGCAGCTCGTCGCCCTGCGCGCGGTGGTCGGCGCGGGTCGATTCCAGCAGCGTG
This sequence comes from Acidovorax sp. SUPP2825, assembly GCF_030158995.1. Lineage (NCBI taxonomy): Bacteria > Pseudomonadati > Pseudomonadota > Betaproteobacteria > Burkholderiales > Comamonadaceae > Acidovorax > Acidovorax sp. SUPP2825. The sequence continues at coordinate 51,391 of NZ_BQXK01000010.1, forward strand.
ATCGCCTTGGACATGGCCCGGCGCTGCACGGCCTGGGCGCCGTGGAGGATGCCGTCCAGCCAGCCGCCGGCCGAAGGTGGCCGATGGGGCGAAGCCACCGCCGCAGAAGCGGGTAAAGAAGCGGGCGAAGGCAGGGGCGCGCTCATTCGGCACCCTCCTCGGGCCGCCACTCGTAGTGCACGTCCACGTCTTCCTCGCCCGTCTGCACGAAGCCGTGGCGCTGGTAGAAGCGGTTGGCATCGCTGCGCTGCAGCGCGGTCACGCGCAGCACGGCCCGTTCGCGGCGCGCGCGGTCCTGCACCTGGGCCAGCACGGCGGCGCCCACGCCGGCGCCCTGCCAGTCCGGGTGCAGGTACAGGTGCTGCAGCCGCAGCGCCCGGTCGCCCTCGGGCCGCACGGTGACGAAGCCCATGCGCCGCCCGTCGGATGCGACCAGGTGCTGCATGTGCTCGGGGGTGAAAGCCGCGCGCAGCCGCTCGCGCGAGCGCTCGGGCGTGTAGCGGCCCACGCGCTCCAGGCTCTCGCGCATGGCCGCGATGCGCAGCGCCAGCATGGGCTCGAAGTCCGCTTCGGCCACCGGATGCCAGGTGAATGCGGGGGCGGTCAATGCGGCACCTCCACGCGGCGCCATGCCATGCGCGCAGGCGCCCGGCCGACGGTCGCCGTCGTCATGCCGCGAAGGCCTTGCGAATCTGCTCCAGCACGTCCTTGGCGCTGGCCGGGATCGGCGTGCCGGGGCCATAGACCCCCTTCACGCCCGCTTCGTATAGGAAGTCGTAGTCCTGCACCGGGATCACGCCGCCCACGAAGACGATGATGTCGTCCGCGCCCTGGTCCTTGAGCGACTGGATGATGGCCGGCACCAGCGTCTTGTGCCCCGCCGCCAGGGTGGAGACCCCCACGGCGTGCACGTCGTTCTCGATGGCCTGGCGGGCGCATTCCTCGGGGGTCTGGAAGAGCGGGCCCATGTCCACGTCGAACCCCAGGTCGGCGAAGGCCGTGGCCACCACCTTGGCGCCGCGGTCGTGCCCGTCCTGGCCGAGCTTGGCGATCATCACGCGCGGGCGGCGGCCTTCGGCCTCGGCGAACTCGTTGATCTCGGCCTTGAGCTGCTCCCAGCCTTCGGCCGAGTCGTAGGCGGCGGCATACACGCCTGTCACCTTCTGCGTGTCGGCGCGGTGGCGGCCATAGACCTTCTCCAGCGCGTCGGACACCTCGCCCACCGTGGCGCGCAGGCGCATCGCCTGGATGGCCAGGTCGAGCAGGTTGCCTTCGCCGCTCTCCGCCGCGGCCGTGAGCGCGTCCAGCGCCTGCTGCACCAGCGCGGCGTCGCGCTTTTCGCGGATGGCTTTCAGGCGAGCGATCTGCCCGTCGCGCACCTTCACGTTGTCGATCTGCAGGATGTCGACCGGGTCTTCCTTGTGCAGCTTGTACTTGTTGACGCCCACGATCACGTCCTTGCCGGAATCGATGCGGGCCTGCTTCTCGGCGGCCGCGGCCTCGATCTTGAGCTTGGCCCAGCCGCTGTCCACCGCCTGGGTCATGCCGCCCATGGCTTCGACCTCTTCGATGATGGTCCACGCGGCATCGGCCATGTCCTGCGTGAGCTTTTCCATCATGTAGCTGCCGGCCCAGGGGTCGATCACGTTGGTGATGTGGGTCTCTTCCTGGATGATGAGCTGCGTGTTGCGGGCGATGCGGGCCGAGAACTCGGTGGGCAGCGCGATGGCTTCGTCCAGCGCGTTGGTATGCAGGCTCTGCGTGCCGCCGAACACCGCGGCCATGGCCTCGATGGTGGTGCGCACCACGTTGTTGTAGGGGTCCTGCTCGGTCAGGCTCCAGCCGCTGGTCTGGCAGTGGGTGCGCAGCATCAGGCTCTTGGGGTTCTTGGCGCCGGTGGCCTTCATGATGCGGCACCACAGCAGGCGCGCGGCGCGCATCTTGGCCACCTCCAGGTAGAAGTTCATGCCGATCGCCCAGAAGAACGACAGGCGCCCGGCGAACTCGTCCACGTCCAGCCCCGAGGCGATGGCCGTCTTCACGTACTCCTTGCCGTCGGCCAGGGTGAAGGCCAGCTCCAGCGCCTGGTTGGCGCCCGCCTCCTGCATGTGGTAGCCGCTGATGGAGATGGAATTGAACTTCGGCATGTTCCGCGCCGTATAGCCGATGATGTCGCCGATGATGCGCATCGATGGCTTGGGCGGGTAGATGTAGGTGTTGCGCACCATGAACTCTTTCAGAATGTCGTTCTGAATGGTTCCCGACAGCTGGTCCTGCCGCACGCCCTGCTCTTCCGCGGCCACCACGTAGCCGGCCAGCACCGGCAGCACGGCGCCGTTCATCGTCATGGAGACGCTCACCTTGTCCAGCGGAATCTGGTCGAAGAGGATCTTCATGTCCTCCACCGAATCGATCGCCACGCCGGCCTTGCCCACGTCGCCCGTGACGCGCGGGTGGTCGCTGTCGTAGCCGCGGTGCGTGGCCAGGTCGAACGCCACGCTCACCCCCTGTCCGCCGGCGGCCAGCGCCTTGCGGTAGAAAGCGTTGGACTCCTCGGCCGTGGAAAAGCCGGCGTACTGCCGGATCGTCCAGGGCCGCACCGCGTACATCGTGGCCTGCGGGCCGCGCAGGTAGGGCTCGAAACCCGGCAGCGTGTTGGCGTAAGGCAGGTTCGCCGTGTCCTCGGCCGTGTAGAGCGGCTTGACCGTGATGCCGTCGGGCGTCACCCAGTTCAGCGCCGCGACATCGCCACCGGGGGCCGACTTGGCGGCAGCCCGGGTCCACGCGGCGAGGTCTGCGGGGGCAAAAGAGGGGAATTGGGTGTTGCTGCTCATATCTGGGAAGGCTTCACGGGTGGCGAGAAAAGCGCGGTGGCGCTGCAACGATTTGGCACAGTGAAGCGAGTCTAACCCAATCTGTAATTATTAATTTATAGTTTTTCTGCGGTACATTCCCGCCATGTCAGCCGCCACCCTCACCCCCCGCGCCCTCTACGAAGAGGTGGCGGAGCAACTGCGCCAGCGCATCTTCCGGCGCGAACTGCAGCCCGGCAGCTGGATCGACGAACTGCGCATCGCCGAGGAGTTCGGCATCAGCCGCACGCCCCTGCGCGAGGCCCTCAAGGTGCTCGCGGCCGAAGGGCTGGTCACGATGAAGGTGCGCCGCGGCGCCTACGTGACCGAGGTGTCCGACAAGGACCTGCGCGACGTGTACCACCTGCTCGCGCTGCTGGAAAGCGATGCGGCCGGCGTGGTCGCCGCCAGCGCCACGGCCGAGCAACTTCGCGAGCTGGAAGGACTGCACCGCGAACTGGCCGCCAGCGTGGACGACCGCGAGCGCTTCTTTGCGGTGAACGAGCGCTTTCACATGCGGGTGCTGGAACTGGCCGACAACCGCTGGCGCAACCAGATGGTGGCCGACCTGCGCAAGGTGATGAAGCTCAACCGTCACAACTCGCTGCTCAAGCAGGGCCGCATCGATGAATCGCTGCGCGAACACGGCCGGGTGCTGGCCGCGCTGCAGGCGCACGACGCACAGGCCGCCGCCTGCGCCATGCGCGAGCACTTCGCCAACGGGCTGCAGGCCGCCGCCTGAGCCGCGCCGCGGCCCGTGGGCCGCACCCCCAGAGACATCCGGCGCTTGCCCCGCAGGGATATCGCCTTCATGATGCACCTGTCCATAAACGATGGCACCGCGCGCGTGCGGTAGCCATCCCCCACGGCCAAGGCCGGTGACACACGGGAGGAGCTTGCATGCTGGAGCGGTTTTTCTTGCTGGGAGAGTCCCCTGCCGACCTGCTGGTGGCGCAGCACGATCCGTGGCTGGTGCTGCTGTCGGTGGCGGTGGCCGTGGCCACGTCGACCCTTGCCCTGCACCTGGCGGGGCAAGCCCGGCTGACCCACGAACCGGTGCACCGCACGATGGCCTTGGCCACCTCCGCCGTCGCGCTGGGGGCGGGCATCTGGGCCATGCACTTCATCGGCATGCTGGCCTTCACCCTGTGCGTGGCGGTGCGCTACGACGTGGGCATCACCCTCCTGTCGATGCTGCCGGGCCTGGCCGCCTCCTGGGTGGCGCTGAACGTGCTGGTCCGTCAGCAAGTCACCGGGCGGCAGTTGGCCATGGGCGGACTGCTCGTGGGCGCGGGCATCGGCGCCATGCACTACGCCGGCATGGAAGCCCTGCGCATGGCACCGGACCTGCGCTACGACCCGGCCTGGTTCGCCGCATCGATCGTGGTGGCGGTCGTCCTGGCCGTGCTGGCGCTGTGGGTGCGTTTCACGGTGCACCAGCGCAGCGGCATGTCCAACTGGCAGGCCACCCTGCTGTCGGGCAGCATCATGGGCATGGCGATCTCGGGCATGCACTACACCGCCATGGCGGCCGCCCGCTTCGTCGGGCAGGCCGACCCGGAACTACAGGACAGCCACGCCTGGACGCAGGCGCTCGCGGTGACGGTGGCGCTGGTGACGGCCGGGGTGGGGATCTTCGCGGGCGTGTCCAACGGACTGATCCGCTACCGCGACATGTACCGCAAGGTGCGCCGCAGCGAATCGCGCCTGCGCGCCCTGGTGGACACGGCGGTGGACGGCATCATCACCATCGACCATGAAGGCACGATGCAGAGCTACAACCGCTCGGCCGAGCGCATCTTCGGCTGGCCGCCCGCCGACGTGCTGGGCCGCAACATCCGCATGCTCATGCCGCAGCCGGACAGCGCCGCCCACGACGGCTACCTGCGCCGCTACCTGGAGACCGGCGAGGCGCGCATCATCGGCACGGGCCGCGAAGTGCTGGGGCTGCACCGCGACGGCAGCACCTTCCCGCTGCGGCTGGCCATCGGCCGCGCCGATGCGCCGGGGGGGCCGATGTTCGTGGGATTCGTCACCGACCTGCGCGGCGTGAAGGAGGCCGAGATGCGGCTGGGCATCGCCGCCAGCGTGTTCGCGCACAGCTACGAGGCGGTGCTCATCCTGGACGCCGAACGCCTCATCGTGGATGCCAATCCCGCGTTCGAGCGGATGATGGGCGAGTCCCGCACCGATGTCCTCGGGCGCCACGTGCAGACGCTCTACGCCGCCGCCCCGCATCTCGACTTTCCCGGTGTGTGGCATGCGGTGCAGGCCCAGGGCTACTGGCAGGGGGAACTGCTCGGGCGCAGTCCGCAGGGTGCCGTGCCGCAGCGCGTGTCCATCGCGGCGGTGCTGGGCGACGAAGGCTACCCGCACCACTACATCGTGGTCATCAGTGACATCACCCAGATCAAGGCGCACGAGCAGGAGCTGGAGCACATCGCGCTGTACGACAGCCTCACCGGCCTGCCCAACCGGCGCCTGCTCGCCGACCGGCTGGTGCTGGCGATCGCCCATGCGCAACGGCACCGCGAATTGCTGGCCGTGTGCTACCTCGACCTCGACGGCTTCAAGCGCGTGAACGACCAGCACGGCCATGCCGCTGGCGACCAGTTGCTCGTCGAGGTGGGCCGCCGCATCCAGTCGCATCTGCGCGCCGAGGACACGCTGGCGCGCCTGGGCGGCGACGAGATGGTGCTGCTGATCGGCGGGCTGCAATCCCCCGACGACTGCGCGCCCCTGCTGGCGCGGGTGCTGCAGGCCGTGCACCAGCCCGTGCCGCTGCCGCGCGGTCAGGGATTCGTCTCGGCCAGCATCGGCCTGAGCATCTACCCGCTGGATGGCGACACCCCCGACCTGCTGCTGCGCCAGGCCGATCACGCCATGTACGAGGCCAAGCAGAACGGCAAGAACCACTGCCGCCGGTTCGCGGGTGCCGAACCCATGGTACAGGCTCCGCTGCATGGGCCCGGCCGCTAGGTGCCGAGCGCCTCGGGCCGCGGTGGAGGCGCCTGCACCTGTTGCGCCACGGCGCCGAAGAGGTGCTCCAGGTCCGACGGATGCATGGCCGATGCGATCACGGGCTGCCACTGGGGCAGCTCGTGGTTGTCGGACAGGTTGATCCGATCCGCCCATCGGTCCTGGTAAGTGACGATCCGGGGATTACCTGCCGCGGAGTAGGTCCCTGGCTGTGCCGACGCCACCCAGCCCGGGTGGTGCATGAGCATCGGCATGGACTGGATCGGGTCCAGCGACCGGGTGAACTGGCGCAGCGCAAAGGCCATGCCCCCTGCGGTCTTCGGGGCGACGTAGCGCTGCGCGACGGCCTCCATCCCCAGGCGCGGCGGGTTGAAGGCGTAGGTGCTGACCTTGCCACGCGCGCCGTTGGCGTCCAGGAAATGCGCGATGTCGAAGCTGGCCAGGGTGGCCACCGCCGCGCCCAGGCTGTGGCCTACCACCGAGACCGAGAGCGTCTTGTCGCTGTCCCGCGCCATCGCGGCATAGCGCATCAGCAGGCCGGCCAAATCCAGCCCGTTGGCGCGCGGCGCCATCGCCTCGGCGTGCCACCGTTCCTGCCAGCCGCTGCCCACCCGTCCCAGATCGGGCAGGCCCGCGGCCAGCGGGTTGGCATGGGCCCGCGGAATCTGCGACTTGAGGTCGCACATCAGATCGTCGGGGTCCTCCATGCGCGTGCCGGCAAACCCCAGCACGACGGCAAGGACCTGCGGGTGCTCCAGGTGGTCCCAGCATTTGGTGGCCGCGCTGGACTGGTCGGCCGCGAAACGCATGCCGCCCCGACCGGTGATCTCGTCGAAATCCACGGTGTACGCCTGCCCCGCGAAATCCCGCATGCCCTCCAGCACGGCCCGCTGCAGGGCCTGCCTGGTCCTGGACGGCAGGCCACGGGCACCGCCGGCCTGCGGCAGATCGACCGCCCAAAGGGCCTCGGCGATGTCCACCGAAGCCATGTCGACGGCCACCGGGGCCGCCGGACGGGCCCGCATCGGCGCGGAGCCCGGAGAGAGGCGTGGCGGCCGTTGAACGGCCAACCCGTGCAACGGCCCTGCCGTGCTGTGCCGCATCGGGACGCGCACCGGGACACCGGCCGGATGGCCTGGCCGGCTGGGGACGCCCACGGAATGCGGCGGCGCCGTCGCTGGAAGGGGCTGTCGGAAAAATGCCGTGGTCATCGATCAGAGGTGCGCGGGTGACGCACGCGGGCGGGGGGTTGGGCGCAGACCCTGGCACCGGCGCATGGAATGGGGGTGGAAACCGAGGCCGGTATTCCACTGCGCACGCCGCGGTCCGGCGCGACCGTGGGCGAACCGAGATGCCGTCCCGCGAACCGCGCAGCCCTCCCCGTGCCCGGTCCATCTTCGCCCCGGTTCAGGCGGCAGCCACCCCTTCCGCCTGCGCCAGCGCGTGATCGCGATAGGCCCGGCCGAAGCGATTGCCCAGGAAATCCCCCAGCGCGATCTGCTCCTGCCGGATGAACCCCGACTGCGGCAGCCGCCCCTGCACCACCAGATCCAGCGCCGCGCAGATGCTGGCCGCCGTGGTCAGCTGGATGGCATTCAGCGCATGCCCGCGTACCGTGGCGCCGACGATGCGTGCCGAATAGGCATCCTGCACCAGCCGCCCGCCGCGCAGGCCCGCTGCACTGGCGAAGACCACGATCACGTCCTGCTCGGTGGCCGGAATGGCGGCCTCGAAAATGTCCTTGAGCAGGTCACGCCGGTCGCGCAGGCGCAGGTCGTTCAGCAGCAGCTTCAGGATGGCGCAGTGCCCCGGATAGCGGATCGACTGGTAATCCATGCGGCGGGCCCTGCCGGCCCAGGTTTCGGGCAGGGTGCCCAGCCCGCCCGAAGTGTTGAAGGCCTCGTACTCCACCCCGTCGAGCGCGAAGGTCTCCAGCCCGTCCAGCGCCGCCACGGTGGTGGGCTGGCCGTCCACGATGGCTTCGCAGGGGTTGCAGTATTCGTTGATGAGGCCTTCGGTGCTCCACGTCAGGTTGTAGCGCAGCGCGCCCAGCGGGTAGCGCGGCAACGCACCCACGCGCATGCGCAGGTCGTGCAGTGTGTCGAAGCGCTGCGCCAGATCGTTGCCCACCACGCCGATGAAGCCTGGTGCCAGCCCGCACTGCGGCATCAGCACGCTGCGGGCGTCCTGCGCCAGGGCGCGGATCGCCTGCGTGCTGCGCACGTCTTCGGTCAGGTCGAAATAATGCACCCCGTGGCGGGCGCACAGCGTGGCCACCGGCACGGCGCGGTGGAACGGCAACGCATTCAATACGGCGAACTGCCCGGCGACGGCCGCCTCCAGGGCGCCATCGTCCTGCAGCAGCACGGTGCCGACGCCCAGCGCCGCCACCCGGGCCAGCGCCTCGGGGTCCCGGTCGGCCACGGTGATCCGGTATTCGCCCACCTCCTGCAGCAGCACGGCCATGGCAAAACCGATGTGGCCCGCGCCCAGTATGGCGATGCGATGGGTCGATGGGGTGGAAAGCATGGCGGTCTCCTCAGGGGGTTGTGATGAAGGGATGAATGCAGCCATGCTAGGTGCCGATGCTGTCGATGTGTAGCGTGCAAAACGTCACATTTTCCCAAAATATTCGCCGAACCGGCGAAAATGCCTGACGCATTCGCATCCCAAGCTCCAAAGGACCCGCCATGGCCACCGAAATGGACGACACCGATCGCCGCCTGCTCAGCCTGCTGCAGGCCAACGCGCGCGAAAGCACCGCGCTGCTTGCTCGCCGCCTGGGCCTGGCGCGCACCACCGTCGTCGCGCGCATCGCCCGGTTGGAGCGCGAAGGCATCGTGGCTGGCTACGGCGTGCGGCTGGGCGCGCCGCTGCAGGCGCAGGCCGTGCGCGCCTGGTGCAGCCTGAGCGTGCTGCCCAAGGCCTCGCCGGCGGTGCTGCGCATGCTCGGTGCGCTGCCCGAGGTGGAAGAGGTCTCGGCCGTGAGCGGTGCGTTCGACTACCTCGTGTTCCTGCGCTGCACCAGCCATGAACAGCTCGATGCGCTGCTCGACCGCATCGGCCAGTTGGAGGGCGTGCACCAGACGCAGACCAGCATCGTGCTCAGCCGCAAGATCGACCGGCGGGGCGCCGGCGACTGAAGGCGCTGCCGCTTGCTCCTGATTACATAGCAACACAGGCAATCAATCCGCCGGCATGGGCACATTTCCCTTCGAATCCGTCTTCCCGGGCCCGATGGGATAATGCGCCCTGCCCTTCCCCCTGCCCTGTCTCCCCTCCGCCTGCCGCTTTTTTCTGCCCGTGCCCATGTCCAACGCACCCCACAGCCCCTGGCGCCTGTCCGTCGCGCCCATGATGGACTGGACCGACCGCCACTGCCGCTACCTGCACCGCCTGCTGAGCCGCCATGCGCTGCTCTACACCGAGATGGTGACGACCGGCGCGCTGATCCACGGCGACGTGGAGCGGCACCTGCGCTTCAACGCCGAGGAGCACCCGGTGGCCCTGCAACTGGGCGGCAGCGAGCCGGCCGATCTGGCCCAGGCCGCGCGGCTGGGTGCGCAGTGGGGTTACGGCGAGATCAACCTCAACTGCGGCTGCCCCAGCGAGCGGGTGCAGCGCGGCGCTTTCGGCGCCTGCCTCATGAACGAGCCGCAACTGGTGGCCGACGGCGTGAAGGCCATGGTCGATGTGGTGGACGTGCCGGTCACGGTCAAGCACCGCATCGGCATCGACCAGAGCGAACACTACGGCTTCGTGCGCGACTTCATCGGCACCGTGGCGGATGCGGGCTGCAACGTGTTCATCGTCCATGCGCGCAACGCCTGGCTCAAGGGCCTGTCGCCCAAGGAAAACCGCGAGATTCCGCCGCTGCGGTACGACGTGGTGCAACGCCTGAAGGCGGATTTTCCGCACCTCACCATCGCCTTGAACGGCGGCCTGGCCACCGACGAGGCCGTAGCCGATGCGCTGGGCCGGGTCGATGGCGCCATGGTGGGGCGCGAGGCGTACCACAACCCCTGGTGGCTCGCGCGCTGGGACGCGCTCTATTTCGGCGCCGCTGACAACATCCTCACACGCGAGGGGGTCGAGGCCGCCATGGTGGACTACATGGCACGCGAGGCGGCACTGCACGGCACCCACTGGTATTCGATCGCCCGCCACATGCTGGGGCTGCGCCACGGCCTGCCGGGCGCGCGGCGCTGGCGGCAGGTGTGGAGCGACCACCGGTTGAAGGGCCTGCCCGCGCACGAGGTGATGGCCCTGGCGCAGGCGCCGCAGCGCGGCGCGCCTTCGGACACCCCGGCCGCCCTGGACGCCTCGGCCGAACTGGCAGCCACACGGTAAATCCGGCCGACACGGCCGGCGCCGTTCCGTGCACCGGGCCCGGGCAATGCAGTTGGACTACGATGGCGGCTCGGACGCTGGCCCGCCCTGGAGGCCATCGCCCTCAAGCACCGTTTCTTTTGCCCATGCCCTCGCTCGATTTCTCCCGGGAAGAAAAAGGCTTCGAAGCCGCCTATGCCCAGGAACTGCCTGCGCTGCAGTACGCCTGCGCCTCCTATATGGCGCTGCTGCAGGCCATCCTCTCGCGCACGCCCCACCTGGACATCACCAAGGTCGAGGGGCGCGTGAAGGACCGCCGCGAATGCGTGAACAAGTTCTCGCGCAAGTACCGTGCGGCGCTGGAAGAAAGCAATACCCCCTACGAGATCCGCCCCTACATCACCGACCTGATCGGCGTGCGGGTGGTGTGCCTGTACGAGGACGAGCTGGAAAAGGTGGCGCAGGCCGTGCGATCGCACTTCGACGTGATCGACGTGACCGACAAGGTGACGGCGGTGGAGAGCACCGAGGACTCCTTCGGCTACAAGGGCCTGCACCTGGACCTGCGGCTGACGCCGACCCAGGCGGCCCTGGCCGAACACGCGGCCTATGCCCACCAGCCGTTCGAGCTGCAGGTGCGCACGATCATCCAGGACTCCTGGAGCGTGCTGGACCACAAGATCAAGTACAAGAAATCGATCCCCGGGCAGCTCAAGCGGCGCATCAACGTGCTGTCGGCCCTGTTCGAGCTGGCCGACCGCGAGTTCCTGCAGATCCGCGACGCGACCGAGGCCGAACTGCGGCAGGCACCTGACGAAACCGCCGAACCCGACGAGGGCTCCGACCTGGAGTCGGCCCCCGCCGAGCAGGCGCAGGCGCCTGGCAGCGAGCTCAATGCGTTCACGTTCCTCAAGATCGCGAACCACTTCTTCAAGGACCAGGACTTCGAGCCGCACAAGGTGGACTTGTTCGTGGAGGACATCCGCGCGTGGTCGCCCACCATCACACGCGCTCGCTTCAATACCCTGATGCGGGCCACCATCGGCACCGTCAAACGCTACAAGCAGCACTTCGAGGACCACAACCCTCAGGGCAGCTTCAACGCCTACACCGTCATCCGGCACTGCCTTTACCTGGGCGACCGCACCACGTTCCGCCGGGCCCTGCGCAACAGTTCGCGCGAGGCGTTCGAGGCGTGGCTGAAAGAACAAGCCTGACGACGCGTTCCGGCACCGACCACTAAAGCAGCCCTCAGCGCAATCATCACTAGGGCATAGTGCTATATTTTTAATAGCAAACAAACAGCCTTCCGTCACGCGACAATTGTTTCCATTTGTCGCATAGGTGACTCGTTGTCAGTACTTTCACGCCATACAGGGGTTGCGTTGTACTGCTATATTGCACTGCAACATATCCGGAGTTTCGCGCCAAATGCTTTACAACATCTACGAAACCCAGCGTTCGCTCATGGAGCCGTTCGCGGACTTTGCCCAGACCGCCTCCAAGCTCTACAGCAACCCCGTGTCCCCCTTCAGCCAGACGGTCTTCGCCCAGCGCATGTCGGCGGGCTACGACCTGCTGTACCGCCTGGGCAAGGATTACGAGAAGCCGGTGTTCGGCATCCACACCGTCAGCGTGAAGGGCACCGATGTCGCCATCCACGAACGGGTGGAGATCGACAAGCCCTTTTGCGAGCTGCGCCGCTTCAAGCGCTTCTCGGACGACCCCGCCACCCTCACCCACATCAAGCAGCAGCCCGCCGTGCTGATCGTGGCACCGTTGTCGGGCCACTACGCCACGCTGCTGCGCGACACCGTGCGCACCATGCTGCAGGGCCACAAGGTCTACATCACCGACTGGAAGAATGCCCGCCTCGTGCCGCTCGCCGACGGCGCCTTCCATCTGGATGACTATGTGAACTACGTGCAGGAGTTCATCCGCCACCTGCAGTCGCGCTACGGCAACTGCCACGTGGTCAGCGTGTGCCAGCCCACGGTGCCGGTGCTGGCTGCCGTGTCGCTCATGGCCAGCCGCGGCGAGACCACGCCGCTGTCCATGACCATGATGGGCGGGCCCATCGACGCGCGCAAATCCCCCACCGCGGTGAACAACCTGGCCACGAACCGCAGCTACGAGTGGTTCGAGAACAACGTGATCTACCGCGTGCCCGACAGCTTCCCCGGCGCGGGCCGGCGCGTGTACCCCGGCTTCCTGCAGCACACCGGCTTCGTGGCGATGAACCCCGACCGCCACGCCACCAGCCACTACGACTATTTCAAGGACCTCATCAAGGGCGACGACGCCAGCGCCGAGGCCCACCGCAAGTTCTACGACGAATACAACGCCGTGCTGGACATGGACGCGGACTACTACCTGGAGACCATCAAGACCGTCTTCCAGGACTACAGCCTGGTGCACGGCACCTGGGATGTGCGCGCCCCCGAGGGCCAGCCCGAGCGCGTGCGCCCGCAGGACATCCACACCACCGCGCTGCTCACCGTCGAAGGCGAGCTGGACGACATCTCCGGCTCCGGCCAGACCGAGGCCGCGCACAGCCTGTGCACCGGCATCGCCCAGAAGAACCGCAGCCACTACGAAGTGAAGGGTGCGGGCCACTACGGCATCTTCAGCGGCCGCCGCTGGCGCGATCTGGTGTACCCCCAGGTGCGCGACTTCATCCTGGCCCATGAGCCCGCCCACGTGGCCGACACCGGCACCACGCCCCTGCCCAGCGACGACGCACCGCGCCGCCGCACCGGCGCTGCGGCGGCCGTGCACGCGGACACGGCCGGGCTGAAGGCAGCGGCCACGGCCGCCGCCAGCGCGCCGCGCGCCAAGCGCGCGCCCCGCAAGGCTTGACCCCCGCCGCGGACACCGTCCGCGCGCTCGCGGCGCGCATCGATGCGGTGCTGCCGCAGACGCAGTGCACCCGCTGCGGCTACCCCGATTGCGCGGCCTATGCCCTGGCGGTCGCCACGGCAGAGGCCGGCATCAACCAATGCCCGCCCGGTGGCGCCGAGGGCGTGGAACGCCTGGCCGCCCTCACGCAGAGGCCGGTGCAGCCGCTCTCGCCCGACCACGGCACCGAAGGGCCGCGCGCCGTGGCATTCATCGACGAGGCCTGGTGCATCGGCTGCACGCTGTGCCTCAAGGCCTGCCCCACGGACGCGATCCTGGGGGCCAACAAGCAGATGCACACAGTGATCGAGGACCATTGCACGGGCTGCGAACTGTGCATTCCCGTGTGCCCGGTCGATTGCATCGTGCTGGAGAACGCCAGCGGCAGCGCGACCGGGTGGACCGCCTGGTCCGCGGCACAGGCCGGGCACGCCCGGGACCGCTACGCGGCCCGCACCCAGCGGCTGGCCCGTGACGCACAGGCGGCACCCGCCTTGCTGCCGACCCCAGAGCCCGCTACGGCCTCAGCCGACGCAGGGGCGGCCGCATCCTCGGAGCCGCCCGGAGATGCCAAGCAGGCCGCCATCGCCGCCGCCATGGCCCGGGCCCGCGCCAGGCGTTCCACCGGCTGACGCGAGCGCCGGCAACGCTGGCTCGCCGCCCTTTTCTCCTGCGGGTGGAAGCGCCCGACCAGGGTCAGGCCGCAGCGATGAGCGACTTGTAGACGCCGCAGCCCAGGTAGATCTCCCCGGCCTTGCACACGAACGACATCTTGGTCTGCACCCGGCCGGTGGCCGGGTTGGTGATGTTGTACTCCACCCACCCCGGCCCCTGCTCGGCCTGGCCCGCGATGGACGCCATCAGCGCCGCGCCGTCGATGCCGGGAATGTCCTGCACGCGGGACCCGACCTTGGCCGGATTGCCACCGAAGGCCAGGTAGGTGCCGTCCGGACGCAGCGCGAACACATACATGTCCCGGTCGTGGAAAGGCTGGGCCGGGTCCGTCAGCGTGCGCAGCAGGCTGGCCTGCGGCGCCGTGCGCGCCAGGGCCGCAGCCCGCTCCACCAGCGCCTTGGCCTCGTCGGCCGTGCCCTGCTGCAGGCGGAACGACATCACCGCCCGCGAGAGCGTGGAGGCGCGGTGTTCCAGCGCCTCGGCCTGGTGCACGGCCTGGCCCACCATCTGGGCGTTGCGCTGGGTGATCTGGTCGAGCTGCTGCACGGCGGCGCTGATTTCGCTGAGGCCGGTGCTCTGCTCGGCGCTGGAGGCCGATATCTCGCTCACGTTGGCGGCCACGCTGCGCACGCCGCCCGCCATCTCGGCGATGCCCGAGCCCGCCGCCCGGATCAGTTGCGCGCTGGTCTCCACCTGGCGCACCGAGTCGCCGATGAGGTCGCGGATCTCGCGCGCCGCCGCGCCCGATCGCCCGGCCAGCGAGCGCACTTCGGACGCCACCACGGCGAATCCCCGGCCCTGCTCACCCGCGCGGGCCGCCTCCACCGCCGCGTTCAGCGCCAGGATGTTGGTCTGGAAGGCAATGCCGTCGATCACCGCCGTGATCTCGGCCATGCGGCTGGCCCCCTGCTGGATGGCCTCGACCGACTGCACCGCCCGGCCCATGGCCTGCGCGCCCGCATCGGCCGAGGTGCGCACCTGGGCCGCCTGCTGGTCCGCCGAGCGGGCGGTTTCGGCGTTCTGCTGCACGGCGGAGGACAGTTGTTCGACGCTCGCGGCGGTCTGCTCCAGATTGGCGGCCTGCTGCTCGGTGCGCTCGGCCAGCGCCCGGTTGTCCGCGGCCAGGCTCTCGCCGGCATGCGCCACCAGCGCGGCATTGCTGCGGATGTCGGCCACCATCGACGACAGCATGAGCACCATGCGCTCCAGCAGGCCACCCAGTCGGGCCATTTCGTCCTGCCCCGCGATGCGCGGCCGCGCCCCCAGGTCGCCGCGCGCCGCGCTGTCCATGGCATGGGCCAGCACCGCGAGGTCGTCCGCCATGCCGCGGTGCATCGCCGCCGCCAGGTAGGCGACCAGGACGCTTCCGGCAGCGAACCACCACCACCGGCCCTGTGTGGCCAGCGCCACGGCCAGCATCGATGCCAACGCGGTGCCCGACAGCAGCGCCATCTTGGCGGGCAACGCCAGGCGGCGCATCAGCCGCACGCCCGGCCCCATTGGCGAAAATGAACCCATTCCGATGTCTCCCCAAGCGCTTTTAGTGCGCGAATGCTAGAGGCTGCGACTTACGCACGATTGACACACGCCAAGCGCGAAACGGCGCTTACGGCGACGAACACGGTGCGCGCCGGCCCGCCACCACCGCCCTGCCCGAGCCGTCCCCGGGCCACTGCTGGTGGGCGCGTGCCCGGCGGAAGACCGCGCTCCATCCACCATAATGGCGGCCCATGAATCCCCTGCTCTCCCACCTGCAGCCCTACCCATTCGAGCGGCTGCGACAGCTCTTCGCGGGGGTCACGCCCCCGGCGTCGCACCGCGCCATCAGCCTCGGCATGGGGGAACCCCGCCACCCCACGCCCGCCTTCATCAAGGAAGCGCTCACCCAAAGCCTGTCGGGCCTGGCCAGCTACCCTGCCACGGCCGGCGAGCCACGCCTTCGCCAGGCCTGCGCCGACTGGATGCAGCGGCGCTACGGCCTGGCGGTGGATGCCGCCACCCAGGTGCTGCCCATCAACGGATCGCGCGAGGCGCTGTTCGCCTTCGCGCAGACCATCATCGACCCAACGCGCGCGGGCGCAACGGTGGTTTGCCCCAATCCCTTCTATCAAATCTACGAAGGCGCGGCGCTGCTGTCGGGCGCCACGCCCTACTACGCGCCCAGCGACCCGGCCCGCAACTTCGCCGTGGACTGGGACAGCGTGCCCGAGAGCGTCTGGCAGAACACGCAGTTGCTCTTCGTGTGCTCCCCCGGCAACCCCACGGGAGCGGTCATGCCGCTGGCCGAATGGCAAAAGCTCTTCGAGCTGAGCGACCGCCACGGCTTCGTCATCGCCTCGGACGAGTGCTACAGCGAGATCTACTTCCAGGGCGAGCCGCCGTTGGGCGGGCTGGAGGCCGCGGCCCAGCTCGGCCGCGCCGACTTCCGCAACCTGATCGCCTTCACCAGCCTGTCCAAGCGCAGCAACGTGCCCGGCCTGCGCAGCGGCTTCGTGGCGGGCGATGCCCGGCTGATCCAGGCCTTCCTGCTCTACCGCACCTACCATGGCAGCGCCATGGGCCCGGCCGTGCAGGGCGCGAGCATCGCAGCCTGGAACGACGAGCAGCACGTGAACGAGAACCGCGCGCTCTACCGCCGCAAGTTCGAAGAGGTCACGCCGCTGCTGGCCCGCGTGATGGACGTGGCGCTGCCCGACGCGGGCTTCTACCTCTGGGCCCGCGTGCCCGACGCCCTGGGCCTGACCGATGCGCAGTTCGCCCGCGAACTGCTCGCTCAATACAATGTGACGGTGCTGCCCGGCAGCTACCTCGCCCGCGAGGCCGGCGGCGTCAACCCTGGCGCGCAACGCATCCGCATGGCCCTGGTGGCCGAAGCCGAAGAATGCGTGGAGGCAGCCCAGCGCATCGTGCAATTCATCCAATCCCATCCCTGAACCGACCCATGACCCAACAACTTCAGACCCTCATCGACAACGCCTGGGACAACCGCGCCAGCCTCTCGCCCGCCGCGGCCCCCAAGGAGGTGCAGGATGCCGTGGAACACGTGATCGCCGAGCTGAACAACGGCAAGCTGCGCGTGGCCACGCGCGAAGGCGTGGGCCAGTGGACGGTGCACCAGTGGATCAAGAAGGCCGTGCTGCTGTCGTTCCGCCTCAAGGACAACGAAATCATGAAGGCCGGCGAACTGGGCTTCTACGACAAGGTGCCCACGAAGTTCGGCCACCTGTCGGCCCAGGAAATGGCCGCCACCGGCGTGCGCGTGGTGCCCCCCGCCGTGGCGCGGCGCGGCAGCTACATCGCCAAGGGCGCCATCCTGATGCCCAGCTACGTGAACATCGGCGCCTACGTGGACGAAGGCACCATGGTCGATACCTGGGCCACCGTGGGCAGCTGCGCCCAGGTGGGCAAGAACGTCCACCTGTCCGGTGGCGTGGGGCTGGGCGGCGTGCTGGAGCCGCTGCAGGCCAACCCGACCATCATCGAGGACAACTGCTTCATCGGCGCTCGTTCGGAGATCGTCGAAGGCGTGATCGTGGAAGAGAACTCCGTCATCTCGATGGGCGTGTACATCGGCCAGAGCACCCCCATCTACGACCGCGCCACCGGCGAGACCAGCTTCGGCCGCGTGCCGGCCGGCTCGGTCGTGGTGAGCGGCAACCTGCCCAAGGACAATGGCCGCTACAGCATGTACGCCGCCATCATCGTCAAGAAGGTGGATGCCAAGACCCGCTCCACCACCAGCCTGAACGACCTGCTGCGCGACTGACCGCACCGCACGCCGCACCGCCCCAGATCTGATCCGCCCGTCCACCCGCGACCCGCACCCGACGAACGAAAGAGCAATCCCCATGAGCACGATGGAACGGATTCTTCGACTGATGGCCGAAAAGCGGGCGTCGGACGTGTACCTGTCGGCCAACGCGCCGGCGCTGATCAAGATCAACGGCGAGTGCGTGCCGATCAACAGCCAGGTGCTTCCGGCCGACGCGCCGAAGAACCTGCTGGCCGAGATCGTCCCGCCCGACCGCATTGAGGAGCTGGAGGAAACCGGCGAACTCAACATGGGCGTGCCGCTCACCGGCGTCGGGCGCTTTCGCGTGAGCGCCATGCGCCAGCGCGGCAGCTACGCGGTGGTGATCCGCTTCATCGCGCAGCACATTCCGCCGCTCGCCTCGCTGAACCTGCCGCCGGTGCTGAGCGACCTCATCCTGGAAAAGCGCGGTCTGCTGCTCGTCGTCGGCGCCACGGGCTCGGGCAAGAGCACCACGCTTGCCTCGATGATCGACAGCCGCAACGAGCAGCTCACCGGCCACATCCTGACCGTGGAAGACCCGGTGGAATACCAGTTCCGCAACAAGAAGTCGATCGTGAACCAGCGCGAGATCGGCGCCGACACGCAGTCGCTGCAGACCGCCCTGAAAAACGCCCTGCGCCAGGCGCCCGACGTGATCCTGATCGGCGAAATCCGCGACCGCGAGACCATGTCCGCCGCCATCGCCTATGCGCAGTCGGGGCACCTGTGCCTGGCCACCCTGCACGGCAACAACAGCTACCACGCGCTCAACCGGATTTTGAGCTTCTACCCCGTCGAGGTGCGTCCCACCATGCTGGGCGACCTGGGCTCGGCGCTCAAGGCCATCGTCTCGCAGCGCCTGGTGCGCACCCCGGCAGGCGAGCGCGTGCCCGCCGTCGAGGTCATGCTCAACACCAAGCTGGTGGGCGACCTGATCGAGAAGGGCGACTTCTCGGGCGTGCGCGAGGCCATGGAGAAGTCCATGGCCGAAGGCTCGCAGACGTTCGAGGAGGCGCTGGCCCAGCTCATCCTCGAAGGCCGCATCGACCGCAAGGAAGGCATGGCCTATGCCGACTCGCCCACCAACCTGATGTGGCGGCTGCAGAACGATTTCTCCCTGGCTTCCAAGAACGCCAAAGCCCAGAGCGAGGCCGCGCGGGAAGAGGAAGACCAGCCGTCCTTCACCGAGATCGTGCTGGACGTCAAGCCGTCCTGACCTGCCCCGCCCTCCTTCGCCCGAACCGCCTGCCCAAACGATGTCCCGAACCCTGCACCTGGCCGAACAGCTCATTGCCCGCCCCTCCATCACCCCGAACGACGCGGGCTGCCTGGAACTGCTGGCCGACCGCCTGCGGCCGCTCGGTTTCGAATGCGAGCGCATGGACAGCGGGCCGCAGGACTTCCGCGTCAGCAACCTTTGGGCAAAACGGCCCGCAGCGCAATCAGCACTAGGGCATGGCGCTATCAAAACCGTAGTATTCGCCGGCCACACCGATGTGGTGCCGACCGGCCCCGTCGAGCAATGGGGCAGCGATCCCTTCACGCCCATGCACCGCGGCGGCAAGCTCTATGGCCGCGGCGCGAGCGACATGAAGACCTCGATCGCCGCCTTCGTCGTCGCCGTGGAAGAGTTCCTGGCGGCCACGCCCGAGCCGGACCTGCAGATCGCGTTCCTGCTCACCAGCGACGAAGAAGGCCCCTCGGTGGACGGCACCAAGGTCGTGGTCGATCGGCTGCGCGAGCGTGGCGAGGCGCTGCATTACTGCATCGTGGGCGAACCCACGTCGGTCGAGAAGACCGGCGACATGATCAAGAACGGCCGCCGCGGCACCCTCAGCGGACGGCTCACCGTGCGGGGCGTGCAGGGCCACATCGCCTACCCGCAACTGGCGCGCAACCCCATCCACCAGGCCCTGCCGGCGCTGGCTGAACTGGCCGCCATCCGCTGGGACGAGGGCAACGCCTTCTTTCCGCCCACCAGCTGGCAGATCAGCAACATGCACGGCGGCACGGGCGCGACCAACGTCATCCCCGGCGCGGTGGTGATCGACTTCAACTTCCGCTTTTCCACCGAATCGACGGCCGAGGGCCTGAAGCAGCGCGTGCATGCGCTGCTGGACCGCCATGGCCTCGAATACGGCCTGTCCTGGACCTTGGGCGGGCAGCCCTTTCTCACGGAGCCCGGCGAACTGGTGCGGGCCGTGCAGCAGGCGGTGCAGGATGAAACGGGCTTGGACACCGAGCTGTCCACCACCGGTGGCACCAGCGACGGCCGGTTCATCGCGCAGATCTGCCCACAGGTGATCGAACTGGGTCCGCCCAACGCCACCATCCACAAGATCGACGAGCACGTGGTCGTGGCCGACATCGAGCCGCTGAAGAACATCTACCGCCGCACGCTCGAGCATCTGAACGCACAGGCGGCCGCATGAGCGAAACGGCGCAAACCACCCGGGCTCCGGTGCATGGCGACACGGTCGGCGCCCTGATCGCCTCCGGGACCGCGCGGCTGGAGGCCTCGGGCGTGGCCTTCGGGCACGGCACCGCCAATGCGCGCGACGAGGCCGTGTGGCTGGTGCTGTGGCGCCTGGGCATTGCCCTGGACGAGCCGCTGGACGATGGCCTGGAGCCCGTTTCCGCCCGACCCGTGGCTGCGGCCGATCAAGCCCGCGTGGCCGCGCTCTTCGAAGAGCGCATCGCTACCCGCAAACCCGCGGCCTACCTGACGCGCGAAGCGTGGTTGCAAGGCGTTCCGTTCTACGTGGACGAGCGGGCCATCGTGCCGCGCAGCTTCATCGCCGAACTGCTGGTGAACCCGCCACCGGATGGAGGCATCGACGGATTTTTGGGCGAGCAGACGCGAGCCGTGCTGGACCTGTGCACCGGCAACGGCAGCCTGGCCATCCTGGCGGCCATGGTCTATCCGGACGTACAGATCACCGCGGCCGACATCTCGCCCGAAGCGCTGGCCGTGGCCCGCATCAATGTGGACAAGCACGGCCTGCAAGAGCGCGTGGCATTGCAACAGTCCGACGGACTGGACGCTGTGCCGGGCCCGTGGGACCTGATCCTCTGCAACCCTCCCTACGTGAATGCCCAGAGCATGGCGGCGCTGCCCCAGGAGTACCGTGCCGAGCCCGCGTTGGCCCTGGCCGGTGGTCCGGATGGCATGGACTTCGTCCGCCGCCTGCTGGCACAGGCGCCCGGCTGTATGAGCGAAGACGGCGTGCTGGTGCTGGAGATCGGCAACGAGCGCAGCCATTTCGAGGCCGCCTTTCCGGACCTGCCCGTGTTCTGGCTCGACACGAGCGCCGGCGAGGACCAGGTGCTGCTGATCACCCGTGAGGCACTGGTGGCACACCCGACCTGATTTCGCGCCGCCGACCGGGGGCGCCCAGGCGCCCTGCTCCCTTCGCGCGGGCCGCCGTTTGCGGCGCGTGCCGGGCTGGTGCTTGCCATCCAGCCCCCGTTTTTTCTTCGGGCGTTTTTTGAACGCCCTTGCTGGTTCTTATCGATGATCACACTCAAAAACGTCACCTTGCGCCGCAGCGCCAAGGTCCTGCTCGACCGCGTCTCCGTCACCATCAACCCCGGAGAGAACGTGGGCCTGGTCGGGCGCAACGGCGCGGGCAAATCCAGCCTGTTCGCACTGCTCAACCGCACGCTGCACGAGGATGGCGGTGACTTCTTCATTCCGCCGCAGTGGCGCATGGCCCAGGTCGCGCAGAACATGCCGGAGACCTCGGAGTCGGCCACCGAATTCGTGCTGAACGGCGATACGCGCCTGGCCGAACTGCGCCAGGCCCTGGTCCAGGCCGAGAAGGACGAGGACGGCATGGCCATCGCGCATGCCTATTCCGACCTGGCCGATGCCGGCGACCACGACGCCGTGCCACGCGCCCAGGCGCTCATCCTGGGCCTGGGGTTTCGCGTGTCCGAACTGGAACACCCCGTGAACAGCTTCTCGGGCGGCTGGCGCATGCGTCTGCAGTTGGCGCGGGCGCTGATGAGCCCCAGCGACCTGCTGCTGCTCGACGAACCCACCAACCACTTGGACCTGGACGCCCTGGTGTGGCTGGAAGCCTGGCTCAAGCGCTACGCCGGCACGCTGATCGTGATCAGCCATGACCGCGAATTCCTCGATGCCATCACCAACGTCACGCTGCAAATCGAGAACGCCCAGCTGAACCGCTACGGCGGCAACTACAGCCGCTTCGAGGAACTGCGTGCCCAGCAGATCGAACTGCAGCAGGCCTCGTTCGCCAAGCAGCAGGACAAGATCGCCCACCTGCAGAAGTTCATCGACCGCTTCAAGGCCAAGGCCAGCAAGGCCAAGCAGGCGCAGAGCCGGGTCAAGGCGCTGGAGCGCATGGAAAAGATCGCACCCCTGCTGGCCGAGGCGGAATTCACGTTCGAATTCAAGGAACCGGTCAACCTGCCCAACCCCATGCTGGCAATCAGCGACGCGTCGTTCGGGTACACGCCCGAGGAAGGCGAGCCGACGACCATCCTGCGGCACGTGAGCCGCTCCGTGCTGGCAGGCCAGCGCATCGGCATTCTGGGCGCGAACGGCCAAGGCAAGTCCACGCTGGTCAAGACCATCGCGCGCGAGATGAAGCCGCTGGCCGGCTCGGTCATCGAGGGCAAGGGCTTGTCGATCGGCTACTTCGCGCAGCAGGAACTGGACGTGCTGCGGCCTTCCGACAATCCGCTCGAGCACATGATCCGCCTGGCCAAGGAACTGGGCCCCAATGCCCGCGAGCCCAGCCGCGAGCAGGACCTGCGCAGCTACCTGGGCAGCTTCAACTTCTCCGGTGACATGGTCAAGCAATCGGTCGGCACGATGAGCGGAGGCGAAAAGGCCCGCCTGGTGCTGGCGATGATCGTCTGGCAGCGCCCCAACCTGCTGCTGCTGGATGAGCCCACCAACCACCTGGACCTGGCCACCCGCGAGGCGCTGTCCATGGCGCTCAACGAGTTCGAAGGCACCGTGATGCTGGTCAGCCATGACCGGGCGTTGCTGCGGGCGGTGTGCGATGAATTCTGGCTGGTGGGACGGGGTGGGGTCGGCCCGTTCGACGGCGATCTGGACGATTACCAGCGCTACCTGCTGGAGGAATCCAAACGCCTGCGCGAGCAGGCCAAGGCGGCCGAGTCCGCGGCTTCGTCGGCACCCTTGGCGCCAGCGGTGGTGACTGCCGCGCCGGTGGCGGCCCCCGTTGCCCCTGCGCCTTCGGTGACGTCCGCGCCAGTGGCCGCTGCGCCCGTGGCGCGCGATGCCCGGGAGCAACGCAAGCTGGGTGCCCAGGCCCGGCAGCAGTTGGCCGAGAAAACCCGCCCCTTGAAGCGCGAGCTGGAGAAGGTCAACCAACGGTTGGCCGCCCTCACCGCCGAGAAAGCCGAGATCGAGGAACGCCTGACCCAACCCCTGCCGCCGGCCGAAATCGCGGAAAACGGGCGCCGGCTGAAAGCCTGTGCCGATGAAACCGACCAGCTCGAAGAGCGCTGGCTGGAAATTTCATCCGAGGTGGAAGCTCTCGAATCTCAAGCCAGCGAAGCGTAAAACCATGTAACCATTGCCACTGAATTCCGATTCAGTGTCAAATGGGGACTCATTGATTAGCTATGTTTTTAGGAGCAAAAAAATCGCCGTCAACTGGTTGCGTTTTTTTGCATTCTTCTGTCAACGGGCCTTCCGGGCGGGGCGTTGTTCATCCATCACAGGAGATAACCGTATGACTACCACCGCTATCATGTCCGCCTGGCCCGAAGACGAACGCGACCGCAAGCGCGCACCGGCCCGCCTCTGAGGGCTGGCGCTTCGGCCCAGAAGGCTCAGGTCACTTCGACACCACAGCCTCCGCCAGCGCCTCCTTCCCTTCTCCCACATTTCCTCCCCCCAATTGAAAAAACCCCGCCTCGGCGGGGTTTTTGTTGCCTTGACGGGTGCCGCGCAAAGCGGCATCCGCCGTTCAGCCCATGTGCAAGCCGCCGTTGACCGAGAAATCGGCCCCCGTGGCGTAGCCGCCCTCTTCCGAGGCCAGCCAGGCGATGATCGATGCGATCTCGCTCGGTTCACCCAGGCGTTTGACCGGAACGGTGGCCACGATCTTTTCCAGCACGTCGGGACGGATCGCTTTCACCATGTCGGTGCCGATGTAGCCCGGGCTCACGGTGTTCACCGTCACGCCCTTGGTCGCCAGTTCCTGCGCCAGTGCCATCGAGAAGCCGTGCATGCCGGCCTTGGCGGCGGAATAGTTGGTCTGGCCGGCCTGGCCCTTCTCGCCGTTCACGCTGCTGATGTTGATGATGCGGCCCCAGCCTTTTTCCACCATGTCGCCCACGACCTGCTTGGTCACGTTGAACATGCTGTTGAGGTTGGTTTCGATGACCGCGTCCCAGTCTTCGCGCGACATCTTGAGGAACATGCGGTCGCGCGTGATGCCCGCGTTGTTCACCAGCACGTCGATGGTGCCGTGATCGGCCTTCGTGGCCGTGAAGGCATCCACGGTGGAATCCCAGTCGCCGACATTGCCCACCGAGGCATGGAAGGTATAGCCCAGCGCCTTTTGCTCGGCCAGCCATTTGGCGTGGTCGCGCGTGGGCCCGCAGCCCGCGATGACCTTGAAACCATCCTTGTGCAAACGCTGGCAGATGGCCGTTCCGATGCCACCCATGCCCCCTGTGACATACGCTACTTTCTGGTTCATGTGAGTTCTCCTTATCAACGATTCACGCGAGCACTCTAACCAAGATTCCACGCCCGGCCGCTGAGGAAAACACCGAGCCACACAAATTTTGACAAAGCCATGCGGGCCCCGCGTGCTATCAGAACCGCAGCAGCCATGCCGCGGGCGAAAAAAAGCCGCACCGAAGTGCGGCTTTTGTCTTCATGCAGAAGGGCCGCGGTCAAGGGACCGCGCGCCGTTCAGGCCCGCTCGACCGCCAGCGACACGCCCATTCCGCCGCCGATGCACAGGGCGGCCACACCCTTCTTGGCGCCGCGGCGCTTCATCTCGTGCAGCAGCGTGACGAGCACGCGGCAGCCGGACGCCCCGATGGGATGGCCGATGGCGATGGCGCCGCCGTTCACGTTCACCTTGGCGGCATCCAGGCCCAAGGCCTGGTTCACCGCGCAGGCCTGGGCGGCGAAGGCCTCGTTCAGCTCGAACAGGTCCACGTCGTCCGCCGTCCAGCCGGCGCGCTTCAGGGCCTTGCGGGTGGCAGACACCGGGCCCATGCCCATCGTGGCGGGGTCCAGGCCGCTGGTGCCGTAGGACACGATGCGTGCCAGCGGCTCCAGGCCCAGTTCGGCGGCCTTCTTGGCGCTCATCACGACCACGGCGGCGGCGCCGTCGTTCAGGCCCGACGCATTGCCCGCGGTGACGGAGCCGGCCTTGTCGAAGGCCGGGCGCAGGCCCGACAGGGCCTCCGCATTGGTCTTGCGATTGAGGTATTCGTCGGCATTGAAGAGCACGGGGTCGCCCTTCTTCTGCGCCAGGCTGACGGTCACGATCTCATCGGCGAACTTGCCGGCGTCCTGCGCCGCGGCGGCCTTCTGCTGGCTGCCCAGGGCCAGCGCGTCCTGCTGCTCGCGGGTGATGCCGTGTTCCTTGGCCACGTTCTCGGCGGTGATGCCCATGTGGTACTGGTTGTACACGTCCCACAGGCCGTCGACGATCATGGTGTCGGCCATCTTCCAGTCGCCCATGCGCTGGCCTTCGCGCGAGCCGTTGAGCACGTGGGGCGACAGGCTCATGTTCTCCTGGCCGCCGGCCACCACAATCTCGCTGTCGCCGGTGGCGATGGCCTGGGCCGCCAGCATGACGGCCTTCAGGCCCGAGCCGCAGACCGCGTTGATGGTGAGGGCAGGGGTTTCCTTGGCCACGCCGGCCTTCATCATGGCCTGGCGTGCGGGGTTCTGGCCGACGCCGGCCGTCAGCACCTGGCCCATGATGACTTCGCCGACCTGGTCCAGCGGTACCTTGGCGCGGGCCAGGGCCTCCTTGATGACGATGGCGCCCAGTTCGGTGGCGGGGGTCTTGGCGAGCGCGCCGCCGAACTTGCCCACGGCCGTGCGAACGGCGGAAACGATGACGATGTCTTCCATATCAGTCCTTTTTGTGCAGAAACGGGAATCTTGAAATCGGGGAGCCCTGCGGGCCGCGGCGCGCCCGTGCGGCCGATTGTGTCAGCCGCCCGGCGCACACACTGCGGCGTCAGGCTTTTTGCTTGACGTAGCGCCCCGGCGCCGGTTCGGTGGCCTTGAAACGCGTGCCACGGCCATAGGCCTTGGGCGCCGCGACCAGCTTACCCGCATGGCCCTTGAGCCAGCGCGACCAGTCGATCCACCAGCTGCCGGGATGCTCGGTGGCGCCCTTGAGCCATTCGTCGAGCGTGCCGGGCAGCTGGCCGTCCTCGCGCAGCCAGTGGCTTCGCTTTTTCTTGGAGGGCGGGTTGATCACGCCGGCGATGTGGCCGGACGCGCCCATGACGAAGCGCTTCTTGCCCGGCAGCACCTGGGTGGAGGCATAGGCCGCATCAATGGGCACGATGTGGTCCTCGCGCGAGCCGTAGATGTACACCGGCAAATCCACGAGATTCAGGTCGATGGCCTCGCCGCACACCGTGAGCCGGCCGGGGCGCACCAGGTTGTTCTCGAGGTAGAAATTGCGCAGGTACCAGGCATAGAAGGGCCCGGGCAGATTGGTGCTGTCGCTGTTCCAGTAGAGCAGGTCGAACGGCGGCGGCGTCTCGCCCTTGAGGTAGTTGCCCACCACGTAGTTCCACACCAGATCGTTGGGCCGCAGGAAGCTGAACGTGGAGGCCAGATCCTGCCCCTTCATCATGCCGCCCTTCCCCATCTGCAGCTCGCGGAACTGCACGAACGCCTCGTCGATGAACACGTCCAGGATGCCGGTGTTGGAAAAGTCGATGAGCGTGGTGAGGAAGGTGGCGCTCGCCACCGGCTCTTCGCCGCGCGCGGCCAGCACGGCCAGCGCATTGCTCAGGATGGTGCCTCCCACGCAGAAACCCAGGGCGTTGATCTGCGCCGCGCCGGTGATGTCCTGCACCGTGCCGATGGCGGCCAGCGCGCCCTCTTCCACATAATCGTCCCACGTTTTATGGGCCAGCGAGTCGTCGGGGTTGCGCCAGCTCACGACGAAGGTGCGGTGCCCCTCGCTCACGGCATGGCGGATCAGCGAGTTCTCGGGCTGCAGGTCGAGGATGTAGAACTTGTTGATGCACGGCGGCACCATGAGGAAGGGCCGTTCATGCACCTTGTCCGTGAGCGGCTTGTATTCGATGAGCTGGAACAGCGCGTTTTCGAACACGACCGCGCCCTCGGTGGTGGCCACGTTGCGGCCGACCTCGAACAGGCTTTCGTCGGTCATCGAGACATGGCCCTGGCGCAGGTCGTGCAGCAGGTTGGCCACGCCCTTGGCGATGCTCTCGCCTTGCGTTTCGATGGCTTTCTTCTGGGCCTCGGCATTGAAGGCGAGGAAGTTGCTGGGTGCCATGGCGGCCATCCATTGCTCCACGCCGAACCGGATGCGCGCACGGGTCTTGGCATCGGCTTCGACCGCATCGACCAGGCCCATGAGGGTGCGCGCGTTGAGCAGGTAGGCCGCCGCCGAGAAGGCGGCCACGGGGTTCTGGGCCCAGGCCTCGCCGCTGAAACGGCGGTCCGCGCTGGCGTTGGCCTGTGCGCCCTGCGTCCACAGCGCGGTGGCCTCCTTCACGTACTGCTGCTGCAGGGCCGCGAGCTTTTCGGGGGTGAACTGCACCGAAGCAGTAGGCGCCTTGGCGAAGGCGCCTGCAGCGCCCGCCGGGGCGGCCTGCTGGAAAGCCTGCATCGCCTGGGTCCAGCCCTTGCCCAGCATTTGCTGGAACTGCTGGAATGCCTGGGTGTCCGCT
Organism: Acidovorax sp. SUPP2825; assembly: GCF_030158995.1. Taxonomy (NCBI): domain Bacteria; kingdom Pseudomonadati; phylum Pseudomonadota; class Betaproteobacteria; order Burkholderiales; family Comamonadaceae; genus Acidovorax; species Acidovorax sp. SUPP2825. The sequence goes on from NZ_BQXK01000010.1 coordinate 78,835, forward strand.
CCCCAGGGTGCTTCAGAATCCGCCATGTTCGTCTCCTCCACAAGAATATGCATGGCCGCGTCAGGGGCGGACCATTGCGGCCATTGTTGCCGAGCGGCGAGCACCGTGGCAACGCCGCTTGCCTTTTTTCACCAACTGCCTTCCAACCCAGGCCCTCACATGTATCTCGTTGTCATTGGATGGCTGTATGTCACGCTGCTAATGGCGGTGGCCGAAGCCATGGCCCCGAACGGCACGGTGCTCGGCGCCATCATCACCTTTGCCCTCTACGGGCTGCTGCCCATGTCCATCGTGGTGTACATCCTGGGCACGCCGGGCCGCAAACGCGCGATCCATGCGCGGCAGCTGGCCGAGCGCGACGCCGCACAGGCGGCAGCCGCAGGGCAGACGCCCGCCCCCACGCCATCGCCGCCATCAGCCGCCGGCGGCGCGGTCGAGCCAGATGCAGGCAGCGAAGCGCCCGCTGCCGCCGAAGGCGCTGCCGTACCGGTGCGAAAAGAACCGTGAAGGCTGGCCCACAGTGCACCACGCGGCGCTGCCGTCATTGCCGTAGACGCGGTCCACGCCCAGGGATTGCAGCCGCTGCCGCGCCAGGCCGGCCAGATCGGCGAGGTATTTGCCTCCGCCCTGCGGGCTGAAATGCCGGTCGGCCGCAGGCAGCGCGTCGCAGAACGCGGCGCGCACTTCCGGGCCCACTTCGAACGCCGTCGGGCCGATGCACGGGCCCAGCCAGGCGATGCAATCTCCCCAGGAATCCGCCGCAGGCTCCGCCACGGATTCCAGCGCCTGCGAGGCAGATGCTACTTTTTTCATAGCAATATGCCCTAGTTCTGATTGCGCTGGAGGCCTAAAACACTCCAAAGCCGCTTCCAGCACGCCGCGGCCGTCCTGCCCTGCCAGCCCCCGCCAGCCCGCATGCGCGGCCGCCACGCGGGTGCCGCGCGCATCGGTCAGCAGCACCGGCAGGCAATCGGCCACCATGATCGTGCAGGCCACACCCGGCCCGGTGGCCGTGCAGGCATCGGCCTCGGTGCCGTCCGGGGTGTCGGGGCCGAGCGCGGCCACCTGCCAGCCATGCACCTGGCGCAGGAAGACGGGCCGGGCCGTCTGGCCGCCGCCCCAGCGCAGCGCGTCGCCCAGGATGCGCCGGTTGGCCTGCACCGCCTGCGGATCGTCCCCCACGTGGTCGCCCAGGTTGAGGGCGCCGTAGGGTGCGGCGCTCACGCCGCCCGAGCGCGTGGTGCACAGCGCGCGCACATGGGCGGGCGCTGGCCAGTCGGGCACCAGCCAATCGTGGCCCGGTGGTGGCATGGACATCGGCGCGGTCAGGCTTCGTGGTCCGGGCAGGCGGACGGGTGCGCGCCCTGGAAGGCGGGCAGCGCCATGGCGGCTTCCCACGCGGCCATGGTGAGCGGCAGGCCGTCCAGGTTCACGCGAAAGCGCTGGGCATTGAAGATCTGCGGCACCAGGCAGCAGTCGGCCAGCGTGGGCACGTCGCCCCAGCAGAACTGCGAGGGGGCCAGTCCTGCCGCCTGCCGCTCCTGCGCCAGCAGGCCCAGCTGGCGTTCGAAGGCCGCCAGGCCGTTGCGCGTCCAGTGGTGGTACCAGGCGGTCTTGGTGTCTTCGCTCTGCTGCAGCTCCTGCGTGAGGTACTTGAGCACGCGCAGGTTGTTGATGGGGTGGATCTCGCAGGCGATCATCTGCGCCAGCGCCCGCACCTGGGCGCGGCCGAGCGGGTCGGCGGGCAGCAGGGGCGGCTCGGGGTGCGTCTCGTCGAGGTACTCGATGATGGCCAGCGACTGCGCCAGGGTGTGGCCGTCGTCGGTGACCAGCGCCGGCACGAGCGGATCGCCCAGCCGGTCGGCATAGGCGGGAAGGCGGTGTTCGGCACGCACCAGGTGCACCGGCACATAGTCGTAAGGCAGGCCCTTGATCCCCAGGGCGATGCGCACGCGGTACGAGGACGATGAACGGAAGTAGTTGAACAGCTTCATGGTGCGGCGAGCATAACGCCGCCCCGCCGGGGACAGCGACCACGCCGGCCCCGTGGCACACTGCCGGTTTGCGCCCGCGCCGGCACGATGCCGCCGCGCGGCCCTCCCTGCACCCGGCGCGGCCAGCCCCACGCCGTCCCTTTTCGACGAAAGGCAGACATGAGCTATGTGATTCCTCCCGCGGCCGTGGCCAGCGTGCCCGTCATCGGCACCGGCGACCGATTCCCCGTGCACCGCATCTACTGCGTGGGCCGCAACTACGAAGAACACGCCAAGGAAATGGGCTTCACCGGCCGCGAGCCGCCCTTCTTCTTCATGAAGCCCGCTGATGCCCTGGTCGTGGTCGATGCCGGCCAGACGGGCACGCTGCCCTACCCCACGCTCACCGCCAACCTGCACCACGAGATCGAACTGGTGGTGGCCATCGGCAAGGGCGGCAAGGGCATCACCGCGGCCGACGCGCTGCAGCACGTGTATGGCTATGCGGTGGGCCTGGACATGACGCGCCGTGACCTGCAAAACGACATGAAGAAGCAGGGCCGCCCCTGGGAGATCGGCAAGGCATTCGAGCACAGCGCTCCCATCGGCCCCATCACCCCGGCCGCGCAGGCAGGCAACGTGGCGCAGGCCGCGATCTGGCTGCAGGTGAACGGCGCCGACCGCCAGCGCAGCACCGTCTCGCAGCTGATCTGGAACATCGCCGAAACGATCGAGCACCTGTCGGCCGCGTGGGAGCTGCAGCCCGGCGACCTGATCTTCACGGGCACGCCGGAGGGCGTGGCCGCCGTGGTGCGCGGCGACACGCTCGAAGGCGGCGTGGACGGCCTGGGCACGCTGCGCCTGGCCGTGGCCTGACAGCCCCTCGGGCCCCGCCCTGGCCTCGCGGCCATCGGCCGGGGCCGTTGTTCCCGCTCCACCGCCCCACGACGCTTCATTTTCAGAAAAACGAATGACCTCCCGCAGCCCCATCAAGCACTGCCGCGAATGTGGAACGGCCGTGGTGTACCGCGTTCCCGACGATGGCGACACCAAGCACCGCGCCGTCTGCCCGGCCTGCCACACCATCCACTACGAGAACCCGCTGAACGTGGTGGGCACCGTGCCCGTGTGGCACGATCAGGTGCTGCTGTGCCGGCGCGCCATCGAACCGCGCCGGGGCAAATGGACCCTGCCCGCGGGGTTCATGGAACTGAACGAGACCACCGCGCAGGGCGCAGAGCGAGAGACCGACGAGGAAGCCGGCGCGCAGATCCAGATGGGGCCGCTGTTCAGCCTGCTGAACGTGCAGCACGTGGGGCAGGTGCATTTCTTCTACCTGGCCCAGCTGCTCAGCGACGCCTTCGATCCGGGCTACGAAACCCTGGAGGCGCGCCTGTTCACCGAGGACGAGGTGCCCTGGGACGAGATCGCCTTTCGCACCGTGAAGACCACGCTGGAGCGCTATTTCGCCGACCGCAAGGCGGGCAGGTTCGGGCTGCACTGCGTGGACATCGACTGACCCGCCTGCCTTCGCGGGCCGGGCCCTGCCGCCTGCCCCATGGAAAAAGGGCGCAGCCACGTCACCGTGGCCTGCGCCCTTTGGCTTTTCGGGGGGCCGCTACCGGCGCGGTCGCCCGAAGATGGCCTCAGCCGATCACTTGAGCCACTTGTCGGCCGACTGCTTGAGCGTGCCGCGGGCATCCAGCAGGCCCCAGACGAACTCCATCACGCGCGAATAGTCGGCATCGTCCTTGGGCAGCATGAAGCCCAGGGTGTTGGTGGGCGTGAGCGGCGCGTCGATGAATGCGGCGGTCAGGCGCGGGTCGGCCTTGGCGTAGTGCAGGGCTTCGTAGGTTTCGGTGATCATCACGTCGCCCTTGCCTTCCGCGATGAGTGCGGGGATTTCGGCGTTCTTGTCGTGCGTGCTGACCTGCGCGGCGGTCAGGTTCTGCAGCACGAAGGTTTCGTTGGTGCCGCCGGGGTTCTTGATGACGCGCACGGACGATTTGTTCAGGTCCTGCAGCGTCTGGTACTGGGCCTTGTCGGCCGTGCGCACCAGCGCCACCTTGCCGAACGGCGCGTAGCCGGGGAGCATCTCGATCTGGCGGATGCGCGTGACGTTGCGGGTGATGCCGCCCACGGCCACGTCGAACTTGTCGCCCTGCAGGTCCTTCATGAGGTTGGGCCAGCTCGTGGCCACGTATTCGACCTTCACGCCCAGCTCCTTGGCCATGAGCTCGATCACGTCGATGTCGTGGCCGCTGTAGCCGGCATCGGTCTTGATGGCGAAGGGGCGGTAGTCGCCGGGCGTGCCCACGCGCAGGACCTTGCTTTCCATGATCTTGTCCAGCCGGGGGCCGGCGTGGGCAGCGGTCACGAGCGACAGGCAGATCACGGCGCCAGCGGCGACCAGGGAACGCATTTTTCGAGCAATCATGGCAAGGGTATCCAGAGGTTGAGGGAGAGGATCGCAACGGCGCGGCGGCCATGGCACCGGCCGCGAACGCACCGCCGGCAAGCATAGCGGAGAGCGGTCGCGCTGCGGTGCATGGCGTGCGGAAAGCGCGTGTATGCGACACCCGTACCCGTCAACAACACGTTGGCACCCTCGAAAGCTATCGCGATCAAATCTTGCGCACGCGCCGCCGATGCAGTGCATAGCCGGTGATCGCGCCAACCAGCGTGGATGCCGGCAAAACCCCGAACACCAACACGATTGCCAACGTGTTGGATTGCTCATCATTGAGGGGGTAACCCGCCCCAAACAGGCGGTCGTAAGTCACAGAACCCAGCACGCCGAAGGCCGCGCCCAACAGTGCCCCGAAAATGACGTGGAGAGCGGCTTTCATGCGAGTTGCCAGAACCATACGGCCTGGGCTTTTTCCATATCGGAAACGTCGCTAAAAATGCTGTGGACGCCAAAACCGCCGATGCGTAAGTGAATGCGCAGCCATGACCCACGGTCGCTCAACCGGCTACCGTTCCATAAGTCGATGTGGTCCCCCTGCATTCCTGGCCCCCAGTAGTTTTGAAAGAATACGAGCCCAGTGCGGTCCTTCATGCCCGCACTGCTCTCTGCGTGACCGAATGCCTGTGCGCCTGTGAACTTTTCTATGCGGATCGGCAAGCGGGTTCCTCCAGCCGCCACCCAGTCGGCCACCTCCTGCGCACGGATCGGATACTTCTCCGTACCCTGTTGCCAGGATCGCACCCCTCGAAATGTTTTGAAGTCCACGCCGGCACGCATGAGGGCGGCTGAAAAATTAATAGCGCACTGGTTTTCGTAGGCCGCTTTGTTCAGCAGAGGCGCATCGCCTTTGACGTTTGGATGGTTTTTCCAGATATCTTGAAAGTTTGGCATTGCGCTGACGGTCATGCGTTTGTATTGCCCACCGGCAAATACGGGCCAGTGGCTTTCCCTTGGAGTCGGGCATTATAGGAACGCACGCTTGTGCAAGACTGATTCAAGATTTCAAGGCTTGGATTCGATGAAGAACGGCAGCCCGCCGCCCGCCGAGGCCGGCGCTATGGGCGCGGCGGCATCGCCGGTACCGCCACTTTGGGGAGAGGCCGGTGACGGCGCCGCAGGCTGCCCCGGTGACTGCGGCACCGCCGGCACGGTCGGCTGCCCGCCGAAGCTCGCGCCCGGCAGGCTGCCGCCCCCCTCGATCGGCGTGGCCACGGGCGGCGCGTCGGGCGTGGCATCCTGCAGCGGCTTGAGCGGCGCCTCGGAAATGTCCGGGGCCTCGGGCAGGTTCTGCGGTGCCGACGCCTCGGAGGCCGGACGCATCGCGGGCTCGACCGGGGCCATGCCCTGCGCGGGCGGCGGCGTGTCGGCGGCCGGGCCGGTGCGGCGGCCGAAGAGGTCGTAGACCCAGGTGCGCACGCCGCCCACGGCGTTGTCCACCCAGCCGCTCTTCTCCTCCTCGTCGATGAACCGCTCGCGTGCATCGATCACCTTGGTGCGCAGGGCCTGCTGGAACACCTCGCCCACCATGGGCAGCGCACTGTGGGCGCCCTGCCCCCAGTAATCGCTGCGCAGGGTGATGCGGCCGTCGTTGAAGCCGGCCCAGGCCCCCGCCACCAGTTGCGGGTGCATCAGGATGAACCAGCCGTCGGTGTTGTCCTGCGTGGTGCCGGTCTTGCCCGCCACGTCGGCGGTGATGCCGTAGCGGGTGCGGATCGCGGCGCCCGTGCCCTTGTCGATCACGCCGCGCATGGCGTCGCGCAGGGTCTGCACGGCCGAAAGGCCCGCGGCCCGCTCGGGGTCGGCGGGCGCGAAGTCTTCCAGCACCTTGCCGTTCTTGTCTTCGATGCGCGTGATGACGATGGGCGCGCGGTACTGGCCGCCGTTGGCGATGGTGCCGTAGGCGGCCACCATTTCCTTGAGCGTGACGGGGCTGGTGCCCAGCGCCAGCGAGGGCACCACATCCAGGCGCGACTCGCGCACGCCCATGGCCTGCGCCCACCGCGCCACGCGCTCGGGGCCGACCTTCTGCATGACCTGCGCGGTGATGGTGTTCTTGGAGTACGCCAGGCCGTCGGCCAGCGTCATGGGTGCGTTGCTGGGCGGGCCTTCATCCGTGGGGCGCCAGACCTGGCGGCCGCCCAGGGGAATCTCCACCGCCTCGTCCATCAGCGTGTCGGTGGGCAGCATCCCGTTGGCGAAGGCCGCACCGTACACGAACGGCTTGAAGGTCGAGCCCGGCTGGCGGCGCGCGGCCTGCACGTGGTCGAAGGGGTCGGTGGCGAAATCGCGGCTGCCTACCCAGGCCCGCACCTCGCCGCTGCGCGGGTCCAGCGCCAGGAAGCCGGCCTGCACGCGCGTCTTTTGCTGGCGCAACTGGCGCAGGAAGGGCGCGTCGTCCAGCAGGCCCTGCAGGGCTTCGTCGGGTGTGGCGCCTTTGGCCACGGCGGCCTCGTACTGCGCCGATTCGCGCACCAGCGCCTGCACCAGCGGGCCCTTGGGGTTCCAAGCGCTGCGCGAGGCCCAGGCGCCGTCGGCCACGCCCTGCAACTGCCGGCCCTGGCGGGCGACCGCCTGGTTGGCGAGGGTCTGCAGGCGCGAATCGATGGTGGTGCGGATCACCAGCCCGTCGGCATACAGGCTGTAGCCGTTGCGGTCGGCCCAGTCGATGAGTTGCTTGCGCAGCTGCTGCGCCAGGTGCGGCGCGGGGCCGGCGGTTTCGATCTGGCGCTCGAAGCGGATGCGCAGCGGCCGCTTGGACAAGGCGTCGTACTCGGCGGCGGACAGCTTGCCGCGCTTTTTCATCTGCGACAGCACGGTGTTGCGCCGCTCCTGCGCGCGCTCGGGGTTGAGAACGGGGTTGTAGTAGCTCGTGCCCTTGAGCATGCCGATGAGCGTGGCACTCTCCAGCACGGTGAGCTTGCCGGCCGACTTGTCGAAGTACGTGCGCGCGGCCATCTCGATGCCGTAGGCGTTGTACAGGAACGGCACGGTGTTCAGGTAGGTCTCCAGGATCTCGTCCTTGGAGTACAGCACCTCGATCTTGAGCGCCGTGATGGCCTCCTTCAGCTTGCGCGTGAGCGTGGGCGCGCGGCCGATGTCCTCGGGGTAGAGGTTGCGCGCGAGCTGCTGCGTGATGGTGGAGCCGCCCTGCTTGTCGCCGCCCAGGGTGCGGATCAGCGCCGAGCCGGTGCGCCGCCAGTCGAGGCCGAAGTGGTCGTAGAAGCGGTGGTCCTCGGTGGCGATGAGCGCGTCCTTCACCGAAGGGGCGATGTCCTCCAGCGCCACCCATTCGCGGTTGACCCATTTGTATTCGGCCAGCAGGCGGCCATCGGCCGAGACGAGTTGCGCGGGCTGCTCGGTCTTGGCCTTGCGGATGTCGCTGATGGCCGGAGTGAACGGGATCAGGGCCAGCACGTACAGCAGCAGGGCCAGGGGCACGGCCAGCAACGCCCAGAGCACCGCGCGGCGGGACCGCAGGTGGCGGGCGGCGAAGGCCCAGGCGCGCGCCAGTAGCGGCGCGACGTGGCCGCGCCACGCGGCCGTCAGGCGCGCGCGGAGGGAAGCAAGCACAGGGGGCATCGGGGGCTCAATGGTCGAAAAGGGCTTATGCCCTAGATTTATATGCCTTGAAAGCTATCAAATACATAGCAAACGCACAGTAGCGACCGCGCATGCTCATGCGCTCTCGCGGCCCAGCAGGGCCAGCATGCCGGCCTCGTCGAGCACGGGCACGCCCAGCTCCTGCGCCTTCACCAGCTTGCTGCCGGCCTCCTCGCCGGCGACGACGTAGCTGGTCTTCTTGCTGACCGAGCCCGCCACCTTGGCGCCGGCCGCCTCCAGCAGGTCCTTGGCCTCGTCGCGGCTGAGGGTGGGCAAGGTGCCGGTGAGCACGATGGTCTGGCCAGCCAGGGGCAGCACGGCCCGCTCGGCCGGCGCGCCCTCGGGCCAGGTGACGCCGCAGGCGCGCAGTTGCTCCACCACCTCACGGTTGTGCGGCTGGTCGAAGAAGGTGCGAAGGGACTCGGCCACGATGGGACCGACGTCGTTCACCTCCAGCAACTGCTCCACGCTGGCGTCCATGATCGCGTTTAGGCCGCCGAAGTGGCGTGCCAGGTCCTTGGCGGTGGCCTCGCCGATGTGGCGAATCCCTAAGCCGAACAGAAAGCGCGGCAAGGTGGTCTGCTTGGATTTCTCCAGCGCGGCGAGCACGTTCTGGGCCGACTTTTCCGCCATGCGCTCCAGGCTGCTGAGGGCGGTGAGGCCCAGGCGGTACAGGTCGGGCAAGGTGCGGATGACCTGGCCCTCGACCAACTGGTCCACCAGCTTGTCGCCCAGGCCTTCGATGTCCATGGCGCGGCGCGCGGCGAAGTGCAGGATGGCTTCCTTGCGCTGTGCGGCGCAGAACAGGCCGCCCGAGCAGCGGTGGTTGACTTCGCCCTTCTCTCGCACCACGGTGCTGCCGCAGATGGGGCACTGGCGGGGCATGCGGAAGTTGGGCACGTAGGGATGGCGCGGCGGTGCCGGCAGGCTGACGGGCGCATCGCTGCCGGCGGCGTCGGCCAGATCGACCAGGTCCACCAGCGCATCGGTGGCCGCCGCGGCGGCGGCGTCTTCACGGACGGGCTCGGGCGCCGGCATGGCCGCGCCCAGCGCCGGCGGCACCACGGCCACGACCTCGGGAATCACGTCGCCCGCGCGCCGCACGATCACCTGGTCGCCCACGCGGGCCTTCTTGCGGCGCAGCTCGAACAGGTTGTGCAGCGTGGCGTTGGTGACGGTCACCCCGCCCACGAACACCGGTGCCAGCCGCGCCACGGGCGTGAGCTTGCCGGTGCGGCCCACCTGCACATCGATGCCGTCCATGCGCGTGACCATCTCCTGCGCGGGGTACTTGTGCGCCACGGCCCAGCGCGGCTCGCGCGTGACGAAGCCCAGCTGGCGCTGCAGGTCCAGGCGGTTGACCTTGTAGACCACGCCGTCGATGTCGTAGGGCAAGCGGTCGCGCGACGCGCCGATCGCTTGGTGGAAGGCAATCAGTTCGTCGGCGCCGTGCGCCACGCGCACCTGCGCGGCCACGGGGAATCCCCAGCCTTTCAGCGCCTGCAGCATGTCGTAGTGCGTGCCGAAGTCGGGCCCGCCCTCGCCGGCTGGCGTGACATCGCCCAGCCCGTAGGCGAAAAAGCTCAGGGGCCGCTGCGCCGAGATGCCCGAATCGAGCTGCCGCACCGCCCCCGCCGCCGCGTTGCGCGGATTGACGAAGGTCTTGCCGCCGGCCTCGCGCTGGCGTTCGTTGAGCTGGTCGAAGTCGGCGCGGCGCATGTAGACCTCGCCGCGCACCTCCAGCACCGGGGGGGCGCCGTTCTTGCCGCCCGTGGGCAGCGTCAGGGGAATCTGGCGGATGGCGCGCACGTTGTGCGTCACGTCCTCGCCCACCTCGCCGTCGCCGCGCGTGGCGGCCTGCACCAGGCGGCCGTTTTCGTAGCGCAGGCTCATGGCCAGGCCGTCGAATTTGGGCTCGGCCACGTATTCGACGGGGGCATCGCCCTCGGCCAGCTTCAGCTCGCGCCGCACGCGGGCATCGAAGGTGCGGGCGCCGCTGGCTTCGGTGTCGGTCTCGGTGCGGATGCTGAGCATGGCCACGCGGTGGCGCACGGGCGACAGGCCCTCCATCACCGCGCCGATCACGCGCTGGGTGGGCGAGTCGGGGGTGACGAGGTCCGGGTGGGCCTCTTCCAGCGCTTGCAGCTCACGGAACACCCGGTCGTACTCGGCATCGGGCACCGTGGGCTCGTCGAGCACGTAGTACTGGTGGGCCCAGCGGTTCAACTGGGCGCGCAGCGCGTCGACGGCCTCGGCGGCTTGCAGGGGCAGCGCTCCGGCTGCGGAAGGTTTGGAATCAGTCACCACGGATGGAACCCAGAAAAGTAGGAGGCTCCTGCACGTTCACAGGAATGGCAGCGGGCATGGCGCGCTGCAGGAAATCCACGACCCGCGCATCGAGCCGACCGAACCCGGGGCGCACCTCGATGGGCTCGCCCGCGTGGCGCTCGAACACGTAGCTGCGCTGGCCCGGCGTACCCTTGACCACGATGGCCCGGACATCTGCCAGCGGCACCTGCACGTGGCCGGGGCGCACGTTCTGGGGCAGGCTCAGGAAGACTTCCGAACCGTCGATGCGCACCAGGGGCTTGCCCATGCGGCCGAATTGGCGCCGGGCACGCCAACCGGCGATGGCGGGGGCGATGAACAACCCCAGGTAGACCAGCCCAAAGTAGTTGAACCGGCCGATCGTCCGGTACTGCCACAGCGCAACACCCGCGACCACCAGGCACCCGATGGCTGGCAACCACCGGTCCAGGACGGCGTTCGAGGGGCGAAACAGCCCCTGGGGTGTTTCCACCACCGGGGGAAACAGCACGTGCCACCAGCGCATGGGGTGTCCTTTCGGCCGAAATGACCGGCCACTCAGCTGAACAGGCGGCGCGCCAGCAGCGAGCCGGCCGACAGCTCGCGGCTGTCGAGCTTGTCGTACAGCAGCTCCAGGTCGGCGGCGATGGGGTCCATGGTCATGGCGGGCAGCGGCGTGCCGTTCTGGTCGCACAGCGCGCCGTCCATGGCCTCGCCCAGGGCGGCGGCCACCTCGCGCAGGCGCGCGAACGGCTGCTCGGAGCGGTGCACCTGGGCCACGTCCAGGCTCAGCGTGATGTCGCGGATGGCCGACTGCTCCGGGTCGTCGGACAGGGCGAACTGCGTGTCGTAGGCCAGGGTGAGCACCGGCGGCAGGCCCGGGCCGCTCGCGGGCAGCACCAGCCGGCCGGGAATGGCGCCCGGCGTGAACCCCAGGCGCACGGCGTTCTGCTGCACGTAGCCGGGGCTCCAGGCCGCATGGCGCGCGCGCAGCACGAAGGCCAGCTGCGCGTCGTGATCGCCCGCGAACTGGTCCAGCTCGCGGGCGCGGGCCACCTCGTGCAGCATGTCGGGAAAGTCGGCCGCGGCGTTGATGGCGTCGGCGAAGCCCTGGGCCTTGACCACGAACTCCGAGAACTCGATCTCGTTGAGCGCACCCACGCGGTTGGCCAGCTGCACGCCGGCCTGGAAGTGGCTGTAGCGCTGGCCGGCCACGGGCGTCTCCCACTGCTGGGTGGATTCGTTGAAGCCCTCGATGGCGAAGGCCTTGCTGCCCGCACGGCGCGTGGGCGGCAGGGCCGCCAGGGCCGCGTCGCCCGAGACGATCTGCTCGGCCACCAGCGGGGCGATGGCGTCGATCAGCGGGTCCAGCCCGCCGCGGCGCTCGGACGGCGGCACGGGCAGCTGCATCGCATCGCGCAGGTCCACGGTGTGGCCGTCGAAGGACGGGTCCGTGCCTGCGCCGGGCACATCGGCGCCCTCGACCGGGGCGCCGCCGGCATCGAAGGCGGGCTCCTGGCGCAGCGCGGGCTCGGCCGCGCCGTCGGGCTCGGGCGGTTTCGCGCGCTTGGGGGCGTTGCGGTGGGCGGACCAGGCGTTGAAGGCGACGATGGCCGCCAGAACGACGCCGCCCGCGATGATGAGGCCGAGTTGGAAGTTGCTCATGGTGAAAAAACGTGCGGCTTCTGGGGGTTCAGGCATCGGCCATGGACAGCGCGGACTCCATGTCCACGGCCACGATACGCGAGACGCCCTGCTCCTGCATGGTCACGCCGATCAGTTGTTCGGCCATTTCCATGGCGATCTTGTTGTGGCTGATGAAAAGGAACTGCGTGCCGCTGCTCATGCTGGACACGAGCTTGGCATAGCGTTCGGTGTTGGCATCGTCCAGCGGCGCGTCCACTTCGTCCAGCAGGCAGAACGGCGCGGGGTTGAGCTGGAAGATGGCGAAGACGAGCGCGATGGCGGTCAGGGCCTTCTCGCCGCCGGACAGCAGGTGGATGGTCTGGTTCTTCTTGCCCGGCGGCTGCGCCATCACCTGCACGCCGGAGTCGAGGATTTCGTCGCCGGTGATGATGAGGCGCGCATTGCCGCCGCCGAACAGCTCGGGGAACATGCGCCCGAAATGGCCGTTCACCGTCTCGAAGGTGCCCGAGAGCAGTTCGCGGGTTTCGGCGTCGATCTTGCGGATCGCGTCCTCCAGCGTGTTCATGGCCTCGGTCAGGTCGGCGGTCTGCGAGTCGAGGAAGGTCTTGCGCTCGCGCGCGAGGTTCAGCTCCTCCAGCGCGGCGAGGTTGACCGCGCCCAGGGCCGCAATCTCGCGGTGCAGGCGGTCGATCTCGCTTTGCAGGCCGGCCGAGCGCACGCCGCCGGCCTCGATGGACTGCGCCACCGCCTCCAGGTCGGCCTGCGCATCGGCCAGCAGCGTGGTGTATTGCTCCAGGCCCAGGCGCGCGGCCTGCTCCTTGAGCTGGAATTCGGTGATGCGGGCGCGCAGCGGATCGAGCGCGCGCTCCAGCTGCATGCGGCGCTCGTCGCTCGCGCGCAGCTTGGCGGTGAGGTCGTCGTATTCGCTGCGCTGGGCGCCCAGGGCTTTCTCGCGCTCCATCTTGAGGTCCAGCGCCTGCTGCAGGCCACCCTGCGCCGCGGCGTCGGACAGCCGCGCCATCTCGTCGCGGGCGCGCTGCTGCTCGTCGGCCAGCGCGCGGGTTTGGCTGCCCGCCGTGTCCAGCGTGCGGGCGAGTTCGGCCCGGCGCGCCTCCAGGCTGCGGCGGGAGAACGTGGCCTCCTGCGCCTGGCGCTCCAGGCTGCGCTGCTGCTCGCGGCATTCGGCGAGCTTGCGCTCGGCGGCGATCACGCGCTCGTCCAGTTGCGCGTGGCGCTCCTGGCTGTCGGCCAGCTGCATGTCCAGCTCTTCGAAGCGCGCCTCGGCCGTCACGCGGCGCTCCTGCAGGTCGGCCAGTTGCGCCTCGACCTCGGCCAGGTCGGCGCCGATCTGCTCGCTGCGCGCGCGGGCCTGGTCGGCCAGCTGGGTCAGGCGCAGCGTTTCCACCTGCAGTTCGTGGGCGCGGCTTTGCGCCTCGCTGGCTTCGCGGCGAGCGGCCACGAGGCGCTGCGAGGCGTCCGCGTAGGCCGACTCGGCGCGCACCAGGGCCGTGCGCGACTCGTCGCTGATGAGGGCCTGGGCGCGCAGTTCCTTTTCGAGGTGCTCGATCTCCTGCGCGCGGGCCAGCAGGCCGGACTGCTCGGAGTCCTGGGCATAAAAGCTCACGCTGTGCGCGCTGACCGCATGGCCCGTGGGCACGTAGACCACCTCGCCGGGCTGCAGCGTGGGGCGGCGGTTCAGGGCCTCGTCGAGCGTCTGCGCGGTGTAGCTGCCCTGCAGCCAGTCGGTGAGCACGGCGCGCAGGCCGGCATCGCCCAGGCGCAGCAGGTCGGACAGGCGGGTGGCGGCGCCGGTGGGCTCCGGGATGCCGGCGGGCGGCGCGGTGTAGAAGGCCAGCCGGGCCGGGGGCGCATCGTTGCCGCCGGCGCCGAGAAAGCCGCGCACGCTGTCCAGCCGGCTGACTTCGAGGGCGCCCAGGCGCTCGCGCAGCGCGGCCTCCAGCGCGTTCTCCCATCCGGGCTCGATGTGGATGCGGCTCCACAGGCCCTGCAGGCCGTCGAGGCCGTGGCGCGCCAGCCAGGGCTGCAGCTTGCCATCGGTCTTGACCTTTTCCTGCAGCGCCTTCAGCGCCTCCATGCGTGCCGACAGGTCGGCCTGGCGGGCGCTTTCCACGTTCACGGCCTGCTGGCGGGTGCGGCGGTCTTCGTCCAGCTGCGGCACGGATTCCTGCAGTTCGGCGAGCCGGGCCTCGGCCATTTCGGCGCCCTCCTGGGCGGCATCGAGCTGGCCGCGCAGGTTGACCAGCCGGGCCTCGTCGGGCGCGGCCAGCGCGTTGCGGTCGGTGCGCAGGCGTTCGTGGCGGGCATCGAGCTGGCGGCTTTGCTCGTCGATGCTGCGCTGCTCGGCGGCCAGCACGCCGATCTGCTGCTGCACCTGCACCACGGCGCCGCGCTGCTCGTTGGCGCGCTGCTGCCCCTGGCGCAGCGCCTCTTCGAGGTCGGGCAGCTGCAGGGCCTGTTCCTCGACCTGGGCGGCCAGCAGTTCGGCGCGCTCGTCGGCGTCCACGCCGGCGCCGGCAAGGTTCTCCATCTCGTGCTCGGCCTCTTCCTTGCGGGCCGACCACTGCGCGATCTGCTCGGCAAGCTGGGCGAGGCGCAGCTCCACGCGCTGGCGGCCTTCGACCACGTAGCGGATCTCGGCCTCCAGGCGGCCCACTTCGGCCGTGGCCTCGTAGAGCTTGCCCTGGGCCTGGTTGACGTGGTCGCCCGCGGCGTAGTGCGCCTGTCGGATGGTTTCGAGGTCGGATTCGACCGAGCGCAGGTCGGCCATGCGCGATTCGAGGTCGTTCACGGCCTGCAGGCCGTCAGCGCGCACCTTGGCCTGCTCGGCCTCGGCATCGGCGCGCTTCAAGAACCACAGCTGGTGCTGCTTGAGGGTGACGTCGGCCTGCAGCGCGTTGTAGCGGGCGGCCACCTCGGCCTGCTTTCCCAGGCGCTCCAGGTTGGCGTTCAGCTCGCGCAGGATGTCTTCGACCCGCGTGAGGTTCTCGCGCGTGTCCGACAGCCGGTTCTCGGTCTCGCGGCGGCGCTCCTTGTACTTGGAGACGCCTGCGGCCTCTTCCAGGAACAGGCGCAGCTCTTCGGGGCGCGACTCGATGATGCGGCTGATGGTGCCCTGGCCGATGATCGCGTAGGCCCGCGGCCCCAGGCCCGTGCCCAGGAACACGTCCTGCACGTCGCGCCGGCGCACGGGCTGGTTGTTGATGAAGTAGCTGCTGTTGCCGTCGCGGGTGAGCACGCGCTTGACGGCGATCTCGCCGTACTGGTTCCACTGCCCGCCGGCGCGGTGGTCGGCGTTGTCGAAGACCAGCTCCACGCTGGCGCGGCTGGCCTGCTTGCGGCTGGTGGTGCCACTGAAGATCACGTCCTGCATGGACTCGCCGCGCAGCTCGCTGGCCTTGGACTCCCCCAGCACCCAGCGCACCGCATCCATGATGTTGGACTTGCCGCAGCCGTTCGGGCCCACCACGCCCACCAGTTGGCCCGGCAGCATGAAGTTGGTGGGTTCTGCGAACGACTTGAAGCCGGCGAGTTTGATGGAGTTGAGACGCACGGGTCTGTGGGCGGGCTGGGGGCGTTGGAGCGCTCAAAACGGCGCGGCCGCGCCGCCGGGCGGGCCAGCGTGGCCAAGCCCCGGATGATACCGTGCCGGGGTGGCGCGACTGCCAGGGAAACGGCCCGCTCCTACAGCCGCCGCCGCTTCAAGCCAAAAAGGCCTCCAGCGCAATCAGTACTAGGGCATATAGCTATCAAAAAAGTAGCATCAGCCAGCGCGGGGCGCGAAGGCGATGATCGCCATGCCGGCCAGGGTGACGGCCACGCCCGCCAGGTCCCACGCGCTGGGGCGCACGCCGTCCACCGCCCAGAGCCAGCCGATGGCCACCGCCACGTAGACGCCGCCATAGGCCGCATACACCCGCCCGGCCGCGGCCGGATGCAGGGTGAGCAGCCCGGCGAACAGCGCCAGGCAGGCGGCGGCCGGTACCAGCAGCCAGGGGCTCGCGCCCTGGCGCAGCCACAGCCACGGCAGGTAGCAGCCCACGATCTCCGCCAGCGCGGTGACGGCGTACAGCGCCAGGGTTTTCAGCTCGAACATGGAAGGGCTCGAAGCGATCGGCAGGGGCCAGCGGACCCGCAGGCGTTACGGCGTGGCGGGCGCCGGCCGGTGCCCATCACACGATCAGCGGGCTCTGGCCCGCGGCGTGGTCGATCACCAGGCGTTCGAAGCCGTCCACCGGCAGCGGCGGGCTGAGCAGGTAGCCCTGCCACACGTAGCACTGGTTGCGCGCCAGGAAGGCGCGCTGCGCCTCGGTCTCCACGCCCTCGGCGATCACGCGCAGGCCCAGGCTGGTGCCCAGGGCGACGATGGTGCGCGCGATGGCGGCGTCGTTGGGGTCGGTGAGCACGTCGCGCACGAAGCTCTGGTCGATCTTCAGTTCGTCCAGCGGCAGGCGCTTGAGGTAGGCGAGCGAGGAATAGCCCGTGCCGAAATCGTCGAGCGAAAAACCCACGCCATAGGCGCGCAGCTGGGCCATCTTGTCGATGGTGTCCTCCACGTCCTGCAGCAGCAGGCTTTCGGTCATCTCCAGCTTGAGCCGGCGGCCATCCGCCCCGGTGCTCGCCAGCGCCGCCAGCACCTGGCCCACGAAGCCGCTCTGGTGGAACTGGCGCGCGCTCACGTTGACCGACAGGCCCAGGTGCGAGAGCGCCGGCCGCTGCGCCCACCGCGCCAGCTGAGCGCACGCCGCCTGCAGCACCCATTCGCCCAGCGGCAGGATGAGTCCGGTCTCTTCGGTCAGGGGAATGAAATCGGCCGGCGAGACGAAGCCGCGCACCGGGTGGCGCCAGCGCAGCAGCGCCTCGGCGCCGGTGATGCGGCCGTTGTCCATCTGCGGCTGGTAGAACAGCTCGAACTGCTGGAGCGCGATGCCCTCGCGCAGGTCCGATTCGAGGGCCGCGCGGGCCGCCACCGACGCCTGCATCTGCGGATCGTAGAACTGCAGGCTGTTGCGCCCGCCGGCCTTGGCCTGGTACATGGCCAGGTCGGCGCGCTGCAGCAGTTCGTCCACCGTCTCGCGCACGCCCTGGAAGATGGTCACGCCCATGCTGAGCGTGCTGTGGTGGGCCTCGCCCTCCAGCACGAACGGGCGGCGCAGGGCCGCCAGGATCTTCTGGCCCATCTCCTCCGCGCGCGCGGCGGCGTCTTCGGGGCTGTCGCCCAGGTCTTCCAGCACCACGACGAACTCGTCGCCGCCATGGCGCGCCACGGTGTCCTCGGTCCGCACGCAGTCGCGCAGCCGCAGCGCCACCTGGCGCAACAGCATGTCGCCGCGCTCGTGGCCCTGGGTTTCGTTCAGGGTCTTGAAGTTGTCCAGGTCGAGCATCAGCACCGCGCCGCAGCGCTGGCTGCGGGTGCTGGCGGCCAGGGCCTGCTGCAGCCGGTCGAGCAGCAGCCGGCGATTGGGCAGCTGGGTGAGCGGGTCGTAGTAGGCGAGGTAGCGGATCTCTTCCTCGGCCGCCTTGTGCTGGCTCATGTCCACCACGGTGATGAGGCGGTCGTCGCCCAGCGCCACGCCGGCCAGGTCCACCGTGCGCAGTTGCCCGCCCTTGCAGGTGATGGCGTGCTCGCGCGGCGCGACGGCCTCCTTGCCGGGCGGCTCGGCGCACACGGCCAGCCAGTCGGCGATGGCCCGCTCGCGCTGCGCCGCATCGGGAAACGCCAGGCGCCACCAGTCGTCCACCGTGGGGGCGTCCTCGGCGGTGTAGCCGCAGATCTGCACGAAGCGCTCGTTGCGAAAGCTCACCACGCCGTCCTTGCGCACCAGGCACACGCCCACTGGCAGGCGGTACAGGATGCCGCGCAGGCGCAGCTCGCTGTCGCGCTGGCTCTCTTCCATCTGCTTGCGCTCGGTGATGTCCTGCACCACGGCGATGCAGTGGTGGGCCGGGTCGCCGGGCATGCGCATGGGCGACACGGTGAGGTCGGCCCAGATGACGCGCCCGTCCTTGTGGAAGTAGCGCTTTTCGTAGCGGAACTCTTCGATCAGCCCCGCGGCGATCTGCTGCATCAGCGACTCGCCGGCGGCCAGGTCGTCGGGGTGCGTGATGTCGCCCACCGCCTTGGAAGACAGCTCGGCCTCGGTGTAGCCCAGGATGTCGCAGAACTTGCTGTTGGCCCGCACGAAGCGGCGGCTGTCGGCCTCGACCTGCGCCACGCCCACGGCGGCCTGGTTGAACAGCGCGCGAAAGCGCTCTTCGCTCTCGCGCAAGGCCGAGCCGGCGGCGGTGGCAAAACTCACGGCCTGGGTGCGACGGCGCACCAGCAGCGTGATGAGCGCGGACAGCAGGGCCGTCACCAGCAATCCGCCACCGCCCATGATCGCCGGCAACTGCGCCTCCGACCGCGACAGGAAGGGCTGCAGGGGCTGGAAGGTGAGCCGCCAGCGCCGGTCGTGCACGCGCAGCTCGCGTTCGTAGCGCTCCAAGGCGGGCCGCACGCCGCTTTCCAGCGCCAGCAGCGGCCGCTCGGAGGACGCAGAAGCATCGCGCACCGAGCCGATGTCCCGCACCGACATGCCCACGCCCCGCAACTGGCCTTCGGACTGCAGGGCCTTCACCATGTCGTAGAAGCGGATCGTGGCGGCCACCGAGCCGACGTAGCGGCGCACGCCGCCCGCGCCGTCGTCGAACACGGGCAGCCGGATCACGAAGCCGGCGCGGTTGTCGCGCTCCTGCAGCAGGTCGAACGGCTCCGAGGCCACGATCTGCCCGGTGTCGCGGCTGTAGCGAATGGACGCCATGGTGGCCGGCAGCGAGCCGACATCCAGGCCCACGACGTACTCGTTGCCCGCGATGGGCCAGATGTAGTCGGCCACGTGGTATTCCGGCCGGTCTCCGGGCGGGCGGATGGCGAACGTGGACGGAGCGCCCGTTCGCGCGAGGTCATCGGCGCGCACCCGGGCCTCGTAGGCCTCCTTGTCGGCATGCGGCACAAAGCGGGTGAAGGCCACGTTCTTGACGCCGGGATAGTGCTGGGCAAGGCGCAGCTCGCGCGCCGCGTGCTCGAAATCGGCGCGCCCCAGGCGCGGGTTGACCAGGAACAGGCTGCGCAGTCCGACCACCAGTTCGGTGTGCGAGGCGATGCGGCTCTCCAGCGCCGTGGTGAACGAACGCGCCTCCTGGGTGAACCGCTCGCGTGCGATGCGCGCCACCGAGTCGCTCTGCTGCTGCCACAGCGCCCAGCTGGCGGCGGTGCCGACCAGCGCGCAGAGCAGCCCTGGCAGCCAAGGCCAGCGTTGCAATCGCAGTGCTTTCGGAAGCGTCATGGGCAGATGGAGGAAATCCCGGGCGCGGCGCGGGGAATCCGTCCACGATAACCCACGAGGATAGCCACAATCGACGTCGGTTTTGGCGTCAATAGCCTTGATGTTCTTTTTTGTAACAATGGCTTGGCCGTTTTCCATAGCCATTGCCGTGCGCGCACCGGTGTTGGCGCCCTATCCTCTCGCCCTGGCGCCCTGCCTGGGCGCCCGTCCCGGCTCCCGAACCCCTCAGAAAGTTGCCCCATGCTGTACAACGCGCTCCAATTGGTCCATGTCCTGGCGATCATCGTTTGGCTGGGGGGCATGGCCTTCGCCCATTTCTTCCTGCGCCCGGCGGCCCAGGCGCTGGAGCCTGCCCAGCGCGTGGCGCTGATGCACGGCGTGCTGCAGCGTTTTCTGGGGGCGGTGCTGGTGGCCGTCGTGCTGGTGCTGTCCAGCGGGCTGTGGATGATCGGCAACGTCGCCCGCGCCGCGGCGCAGTCGGGCGGCCGGTTTTCCATGCCGCTGTCGTGGACGATCATGGCCACGCTGGGCATCGTGATGATGGCCCTGTTCGGCCACGTGCGGTTCGCGCTGTTCAAGCGCCTGCAGCGCGCGGTGGCGGCGAGCGACTGGGCCGCCGGCGGCAAGGCACTGGCTTCCATCCGCACCTGGGTGGGGATCAATCTGGCGCTGGGGGTGGTCGTGGTGGCGGTAGTGTTCCTGGTGCGGTGACAGCCGCCCCTCTGCCCGGCACAATCGCCGCTGCCCATAACCACACAGAGGGAGCCCGAGATGAGCCGACCCAAATCCGGCGCCGTGATTTTCGCCAGGGACTTGCCCAAGGTCGCCCGTTTCTACGAGGTGCTGCTGTCCATGCGGCTGGTCGAGCGGCAGCCCGGCCACATCGTGCTGGAGTCGGACGATGTCCAGCTGGTGGTGCACAGCATGCCCGCGGCGGCACGGTCCGCTGCGGGGGCGGCCTCGGCGTCCACCCCCCCGGCCCGCAGAACCGAAGTGCCCGTCAAGCTGTTCTTTGCCGTTGACAGCCTGGCCGCCACCCGCGACGCCGCAGTGGCACTGGGTGGCGGGCTGAGCCCCGCGCAGCGCGAGTGGGAAGCCCGCGGCTTCCGGGCCTGCGACGGGCACGATCCGGAAGGGAACGTGGTGCAGTTCAGGGAAAGCGCCGAATAGCGTGGCATGCCGGCAGGCAAAAGAAAGAAAGAAAAGCCCCGAGGGATTTAAGCCACGCCTAAGTTGGCGCCGCAATCATGGCACCCAGGCAGCCCGCTTTGATTGATCTCCTCCTCCCTCCTGGGCTGTTTTTTCCAACCCGCTTCGGCGGGTTTTCTTTTTTGCACGGCACCCGCGCGCGAGCGTGAAACAGGCAGGAAGCCTGCGCTCCCCGGTCAGCCCCTGGCGGCGTCTGCCCCGCGGGCTCGCACCCACGGAACCAGAAGACCCAGCACGCGCGGGCGCCAGGCCAGCGTGAAGGCGATGCACAGCGCCGCGCCCGCCAGCGCCATCACCCAGACCAGCGAGGCCATCGAGCCGTGGTCCACGCTCAGGCACAAGGCCAGCGATCCCGCCAGCGCGGCAACGCCAGCCCAGCGCAACTGCGCCACGGTGCGCCGGGGCTGCGGCACGCCATCGCCCAGTGCCTGTGCCCAGTGCACCCCCATGGCCAGGGCCAGCCAGCCCAGACCGGCCCCATTGGCGGCCAGCGCAGCCAGCAACAGCAGCGCGTCAAGCACGGGTGGCCTCCGGCACGCCCTGCGCGGCGCGGGCCTGCGGCGCGGCGGCGCCCAGCGCGCGGCGGCGAAGCCTGCGCGCGGCCACCACGGCGAGGGCCGCGCTGGCGAGCAGCGCCAGGTCCATGCCGGCCACGGGCCAGTAGCCGTTGGCGATGGTGCGCAGCAGGTGGTCCCCGGTCGTCGCCCAGTTCAGCAGCACCGCCGCCACCGCCAGCGCAGCAGCGGCCCAGCACTGCTCGCTCCAGGCCGGCGCCATGCGGGCCTGCGCCACCGGGGCCGTGCGCCACACGCCATGCAGGAAAGCCAGCACCCAGGCGCCCCAGAACACGGCTTGCTCCCAGCTGCCCCGGCCCGGCAGATCGGTCGGCAGCACCCGGTTGCCGATCAGCATGGAAAAGGTGGCGATGAGCATGCCGGTCACGGTGGTCACCGCGAAGGCGTCCACCCAGCGCGCGCCGGAGAGGCCTTGCCTGGCGTGCTGGCGCTTGCGCTTTTCCACGAAGAAGATAAAGCCGGTGGCGATGCACACGCAGCCCGACAGGCCACCCAGCACGTACAGCCAGCGCAGCAGCCAGTGCCGGAAATGCTGCAGGTGCAGGCCGGTGAGGAAATTGTTGATGCCCGCCACCGCCGTGGGCGGCGGGTCTTCGCGCAGCACCTCGCCGGTGGCGCCCTTGAAGTGGATGCCCTCGCCCGTGAGCGTGACGCGGTCGGTGCCTGCGCGGAACACGCTCACGTAGGCATTGGCATCGCCCACGTGCTGCACGTTCAGGTAGCCGACCTCGCCCGCCATGCCCTTGGCGGCCCAGCGACGCTGGGCCTCGGCCACCATGGCGTCCACCGAGGCGAGCGTGCCGGGCGTGCCCGCGCGCTTGGCCGGCAGGCCGGTCTCCAGCGCTTCGTGCTGTTCATGCAGTTCGTGCAGCGGATGCAGCTGGGTTTCGGTGACGGGAAAGTAGATGCCGCCGAAGATCACCAGGCCCGACAGCGCGAAGATGAAATGGAACGGCAGCGCCACCACGCCGGTCAGGTTGTGCAGATCGAGGGCGCTGCGCTGGGTGTGCTTGCGCGGCCGGAAGGTGAACATCTCGCGGAAGATCTTGCGGTGCATGACCACGCCGCTGACCAGCGCCACCAGCATCATCAGCGCGGCGAAGCCCACGATCCAGTAGCCCAGGCTCTTCCATTCCAGGTGCAGGCTGTAGTGCAGCGGGTAGAAGAACCGGCTGCCGATCTTGAGGTGGTCGTCCGGCAGCGGCTGGCCGTTGCGCGGGTCGATGGTGCGCGTGCCCCAGACCTGGTCGTCCGCGTCCTTGGCGTTGGGCAGGGCAAAGCTGGCGAACATGCCGAGCACCGGATCGCGGTGGGTGGTGTAGGCGCCCCAGCTGTTCACGACGGGGAAGGTGTCGGCCAGCGGGCCGTTCACCCGGCTGCGCGCCGCCTCGAGGTTGGCGGCATCGGGCCGCGTCATGGTTTGGAAGGCTGGCTGCAGCACGCGGTCGAACGACGGCATGGGCTGCGGGGCGAACCGGGTTTCAGGAATGGCCCAGCGGTCGATCTCGCGGTCGAACACCGACAGCGAGCCGAAGAAGAAAACGACCATGAGCACGAAGCCCAGCACCAGGCCGAACCAGGTGTGCAGCCAGGCCATGGTGAGCCGAAAATTCTGGAACACGGGACAAATGCCTTTCCGCTAAAGACAGCACAGACAGGACCGACACGGCAACGGGACGGACACGAAAACCGCCGGCACAGGGGCCGGTCAGATCAGGGCCATCTGCAGCAGCGACGCGGTGCCGGCCATCAGGGCGCCGCCCCCCGCCAGCACCAGCCAGACGCGGCCGAGCCGGGAATCCGAAAAGGCCCACAGGAAGGCCACCAAAAACACGATGAAGCCCACGATGTAGCCCATGGCCTCGGCATCGTGGAACGGCATGCCTGCCGCGAATGCCAGGCCCACGCACAGCGCGATGAACCCCCAGGTGAACGCGTAGCCGCCCAGCATGCCGGCCGCGATGCGCGAGACCACATGCAGGCGGGACGCTGCAGTGCTGCCAGCCATCGTTTGCCTTGATTTCAAAATGCGATTAGTTCTCAATTATGCCTGCGGATGTTTTCCCCGAAAACCCATGCGCGACATGGGCCCACCCTGCCGGACCGGACTGTCGCGCCAGCCGGCTATGCTCTGCGCCTTGCCCTGCCCCGCCTTCTTCGCACCTTCTTCGCCTCTTCCTTGCTTATGTCACGTGCCCGCCTCACCTTCCTGACCCTGCTGCTGGCCATGCTGGCCGCCATCGCCGCCACGGCCTGGTGGGTGGCGCAGGGCCGCATGCGCGCCGCACGCGCGCAGGTCGCGCAGCTGCAGCAGGAGGTGAGCCAGAAGACCGAGCAACTGCTGGGCTACACGCGCTACACCGACTACCTCACGGTGGGCAAGCAATCGCTGTCGGAGCAGATGAAGCTCATGGCGGCCACCGTGGTGCGCGAGGAAGGCACCACCCAGATCGTCGAAAAATCCGTGCTGGGCCTGGCCTCCACGGGCGTGGTGGCGATCTGGTACTCGGCCGAATACTCGTTCGGCTACGACCTGCGGCCCCAGAGCTACGAGCTGCGCAGCACCCCGGCCGGCATCGAGATCCACCTGGCCAAGCCGACGCTGGTGGCGACCCCCGCCATCAGCCAGCTGCGCCACCGCGTGCTGTCGGGCGGCCTGCTGACCGACAACAAGGGCGCGGTCATCCGCCTCACGCAGGAGGCGTCGCAGCGCGCGGCCAAGCAAGGCGCGGCCATGGCATCGGACCCGGCCGTGATGGCGCTGTGCGAAAAGAGCCTGATCGCGTTCCTGTCGGATTTCCTCTCGCGCCAGCCCGGGGTCAAGGCCGTGCCGCGCATCACCGTGGTGTACCGATAGGCCTTCGGGCATCGGCCGAAGGGCCGCGTTGACACAGCCAATCGATCAGCGCAGCGCGACCTGCGTGATCCACAGGGTGAACAGCGCCGCGCCCAGCCCCAGGGGCATCACCCAGGCGCCCAGCCGCAGAAACTGCCAGCCGCTCACCGATTGGCCTTCGCGCCGCAATGCGGCCAGCCACAGCAGCGTGGCCAGCGAACCCGTGATCGACAGGTTGGGCCCGATGTCGATGCCCATCAGCGCCGCGGCCCGCATCGACGGCGAGGCGTTCGCGGCATCCAGCGCCGCCCCCGCCAGCAGGCCGGCGGGCAGGTTGTTGACCAGATTGGCGGCGATGCCCAGCAAGGCGCCCACCCCCACGTCCGCGCCGCCCGGCCAAGCCGTGGCCGCCTTGCGCAAGGCATCGGCCAGCAGCCCCACCACGCCGGTGTACTCCAGGGCCTGCACGAACACGAACAGCCCCGCCACCAGCGGCAGCACGCTCCAGGACACCGAGCGCACCGTGGGCCAGACAGCGCTGCCGCACCCGATGCGCAGCAGCGCCAAGGTCACCAGGGCCGCCCCCAGCGTGGGCCAGCCCAGCGGCACCCGCAGCCACGCGCAGGCCACCAGCACCACCACCGACACGGCCAGACCGGCGGCCGCCAGGGCGCCGCCCCGGCTCAAGGGACTGGGAGGCACTTCGGTGCGGATGGTGGCGTCGATGCGGTGGCGCAGCGCGAACCGCAGCGCCAGAAAGGTCGCGGCGATGGACGCCAGCGAAGGCAGCGCGAACAGCGCCAGCCACTGCGGCAGCGGCGGCATATGCCCGCCCCAGAGCACCAGATTGGCCGGGTTGGAGATGGGCAGCACGAAACTCGCCGCATTGGCGACGAAGGCGCAGATGAAGAGGTAGGGCAGCGGCGAGGCACCCACCGCGCGGGCCACGGCGAACACCGCGGGGGTCAGCACCACCGCGGTCGCGTCGTTGGACAGGAACACGGTGACCAGCGTGCCCACCAGATAGACCCAGGTGAAAAGCCGGCTGCCCGAGCCGCCGGCACGGCGGGCCGCCAGGGCCGCCAGCCAGTCGAACACGCCTTCGCGGCGCGCCATCTCCGACAGCAGCATCATTCCGGCCAGGAACAGGTACACGTCTTCGCCGCGCAGCACGCCCTTCCAGGCCTGGCTGGCCGGCAGCAGCCCGAAACCCACCAGCGCCAGCGCGCCCGCCACGGCCCACACCGCTTCGGGCAGGCGCCAGGGGCGAAGGATGACCGCACTGGTCGCCACGGCGACCACGCCCCAAATCCACTGCTGCGGTGCAAGCATGAAAGCCTTTGTTCCAAAGATTGATCGACGCCGGAAAGAGCGCAAAAGAAAGAGCGCCCAGGACACGGGCGGCGCGCCTGCCGTTCGCCCCGGCCGCCCCGGCCGCCCCGGCCGCCCTGCGGGGGGATTCTATGCAGCGGCACAAGGCGCAACACGTCGGACACGATCGAAGGATCGGGATGGCGAAACGGCCGCGCCAAGACCCCGCGGGCACACGGCCGACCGCGGCCCCTTACGATGGCGGCCCAAGGAGTTGAGCCTGTGTTTGAGTTTTTCGAAAAGCGACTTCCCCCCTACCCCGGCAACGAACCCACCCTGCCCCCCAAGGATTTCATGGCCTTCGTGTGGTCCGGCACACGCGGGCTGCGCCGCTACGTGGTGATGATGGCGGGCCTGTCGGCCGCCATCGCGGTGTACGAGGCCCTGCTGTTCGCCGTGCTGGGCCATGTGGTGGACTGGCTCACCCAGGTCAGCCCCGCGGCGCTGTGGGCCGAGCGCCGGGGCACGCTGGCGCTGGTGATCGGCATGCTGCTGGGCAGCATCGTGCTGGTGGCGGTGCAGACCAGCGTCAAGCACCAGACGCTGGCCATCAATTTCCCGCTGCGCCTGCGCTGGAATTTCCACCGGCTGATGCTGGGCCAGAGCATGGCCTTCTATGCCGACGAGTTCGCGGGCCGCATCACCACCAAGATCATGCAGACGGCCCTGGCCGTGCGCGACATGATCTTCACCACGACCGACGTGGTGATCGGCATGGGGGTGTACCTGTTCACCATCCTGCTGCTGGCCGCCGGCTTCGACCTGCGGCTGCTGGTGCCCTTTCTGCTGTGGATCGTCTGCTACGGCTTGGCGTGCTGGTACTTCGTGCCGCGCCTGGGCCAGGTGGGCAAGGCGCAGGCCGACGCGCGGTCGGTGATGACCGGGCGCATCACCGACGCCTACACCAACATCGCCACCGTCAAGCTGTTCTCCCACACCCGGCGCGAGGCCGAGTTCGCCCGCGCGGCCATGGATGCGTTCAAGCACACGGGCTACGCGCAGATGCGCCTGGTGAGCCGGTTCGAGATCGTGAACCACCTCCTGGTGGTGGCCATGATGATGGGCGCCTGCGGCACGGCCCTGTGGCTGTGGTCGCTGGGCCAGGTGGGCGCGGGCGCGGTGGCGGCCGTCACCGCGATGGCGCTGCGCGTGTCGGGCCATGCCCACTGGGTGATGTGGGAGATGACCACGCTGTTCGAGAGCGTGGGCACCATCCAGGACGGCATCAACACCCTCACCCGGCCACGCACGGTGGTGGACGCGCCCGATGCGCGCCCCCTGGCCGTGCCGCGCGGCGAGGTGCGGTTCGACAACGTGACCTTCGCCTACCAGGGCGGCAAGCCGGTCATCGACCGCTTGAACCTCACCATCCGGCCGGGCGAGAAGATCGGCCTGATCGGCCGTTCGGGCGCCGGCAAATCGACGCTGGTGAACCTGCTGCTGCGCTTTCACGACGTGCAGACCGGCCGTGTGCTGATCGACGGGCAAGACATCGCCCACGTGACGCAGGACAGCCTGCGCCAGGCGATCGGCATGGTCACGCAGGACACCTCCCTGCTGCACCGCTCGATGCGCGACAACATCCTCTACGGCCGGCCCGACGCGAGCGAGCAGGACCTGCACGCGGCCGCCCTTCGGGCGCAGGCCGCGGACTTCATCGACACGCTGACCGACCTGCAGGGCCGTCGCGGCTACGACGCCCACGTGGGCGAGCGCGGCGTGAAGCTCTCGGGCGGCCAGCGCCAGCGCGTGGCCATCGCGCGGGTGATGCTCAAGGATGCGCCCATCCTGCTGCTGGACGAGGCCACCAGCGCGCTGGACTCCGAGGTCGAGGCCGCCATCCAGCAGAGCCTGGACGGGCTGATGCAGGGCAAGACGGTGATCGCCATCGCCCACCGCCTGTCCACCATCGCCGCGATGGACCGCCTCATCGTGCTGGATGCGGGGCAGGTCATCGAAGAAGGCACGCACGCACAACTGCTGGCACAGGGCGGTGTGTATGCCCGGCTCTGGGGCCACCAGAGCGGCGGATTCCTGGGTGAGTCGGAAGAGGACTGAACGCGGCGCGGCGGGCCTTGCTTCGGCAGGGCCCCGGCGCAGATTCCACGCCGGCAGATAGCTATCATTCATATAGCAATCTGGCAACCATGTCCGAGCGCATTACCGGAGGTTACAGGTCGGCGGCGCCGTGCTCTTTAGACTCGCGCCTTTCCTTGCGCAATGCGGTTGACGCCGCAGGCCGCACCTTCCCTCCCCTTCCTACCCATTCATCACTCTTCAGAGGGAATCCCATGTCCGTTGCATCCATTCTCGGCATCTCGATCGGCGCAGGCGTCGGCACCTATTTTTCGCTCAAGAAAAACCCCATGCCGCAGGGCAAGCGCGTGCTCATGTGCGTGGGCGCCGGCGTCGTCGTTTTCGTGCTGCTCAAGATCATTCTCTGAGCGGCGCGGCGGCCCCGCGCTGCGGCAGCGGGGCCTTGCAGCCCATGGCGAGGCGGCCGCCACAGCGCCGCCGCACTCCTCTTCCTCCCCTCTTCCCTCCCGCGGTTTCGGGCCGTCTTCCGGCTCCCGGGCATCACGTCCCGAACACCAGCGCCTTGTGCAGCCACACGCCCGCCATCAGCCCGTTGGCGGATGCCAGCGTCGCGTTGTGGCCCGGCATGGCCGCGTCTCCCGCGGCGAACACACCGGGCACCGTGGTCTGCTGCGTGGCATCGGTGCGGATCACCAGGCCGGCCGGCCCCTCGTCGAAGGCGCAGCCCAGCTGCTCGGCCAGCGGGCTGGCCATGTGCGTGCGCGGCGGCACGAACAGCGCCTCGATCGGCACCCGGCGGCCATCTTCCAGGCGCACGCCCGACAAGGCGGGCGCGTCCCCTTCCAGGCCCGCAATGCGCGCCGGCTCGATGGCGATGCCGCGGGCAGCCAGTTGCGCCAGCGATTCGGCATCGGGAGCTTCATGGCCATTCAGGAACAGCGTCATCGGGCCCCAGTCGGCCACGAGCAGCGCGTGGTGCACCGAGGCGGGCGCGGCGTACAGCGTGCCCAGCGGTCGGCCACCGACCTCGTAGCCGTGGCAGTACGGGCAATGCAGCACGGTGGCACCCCAGCGCTCGCGCAGGCCGTCGACGGCGGGCAGTTCGTCCCGCACGCCGGTGGCCAGCAGCAGCTTGCGGGCGGCCAGCGACTCGCCCGAATCCAGCGTCACGGCGAATCCACCGTCACCGCCCTCACCTGCCGGGCCGATGGCCCGGGCCTGCGTGGCCGTTCCCGCCTTGAACGTGACGGACGGATAGGCCAGGAGCTGGCGGCGCGCCAGCGCGATCATGTCCTGCGGCCGCTCGCCGTCCTGGCCGAAGAACCCGTGCGACGCCGCCGCGAAGCGGTTGCGCGGCGCGCCCGCATCCACCACGCACACGCTGCGCCGGGCGCGAGCGATCTGCATGGCGGCGGACAGTCCGGCAAAGCTGCCGCCGATGACCAAGGCATCAAACCGCATGGGACACCTCCTTCATCGACAGGCCGCTCTGGGCGAAGCGGCGGTGGAAGTCGCGCGACAGATCGGCCAGGGTGATCTGCTCCAGGCGCGCCAGCAGCAGCGCCTCGGCCTCTCGATAAGTGCCGTCGAGCGCGGCGTTCACCGCCTGCTCCACCAGGCATTCCGGGCGCTCGGTGCGGTGGCCGACTGCCAGGAACGGCGGCTCGCCCACGGCGCGGTGGATGTCGGCCAGGCTCACCTCCTCCAGAGGGCACGACAGCACCCACCCGCCGCCATGGCCCTTGGCCGAGGCGACGAAGCCCACCTCGCGCAGGCCCGCCATCACCCGTCGCACGACGACGGGATGCGTGTGCATGGCCTGCGCCAGCGATTCGGAGGTGGACGGGGTGTCGTTCTCGGCCATGTGCAGCAGCACGTGGAGAACGCCGGATAGCTTGCTGTCTTGTTTCATGCAACATTATTAGTTGCATGAAAAAGATCTGGCAAGCGAAGGGGCATGCGAGGCGGGCGTCTCCCTGCGCCGGTGTTTCAGCCCTGGCGCGGCGGCAGCACCCTGGCCGGGTTGCCCACCACGGTGGCGCCGACAGGCACATCGCGCGTGACGACGCTGCCCGCGCCGATGATCGCGTCGTCGCCCACCGTCACGCCGGGCATCACCAGGGCGCCGGCGCCGATCCACACGTTGCGGCCGATGGTCACCGGGCGGCCGAACTCCAGGCCCTGGGCCCGCTCCTGCGGCGACCGCGGGTGGTCCGCCGCAAGCAGTTGCACGCCCGGCCCGATCTGCGTGCCGTCGCCGATGCGCACCTCGACCACATCCAGGATCACGCAGTTGAAGTTGAGGAACACCCCCGTGCCCAGGTGGATGTTGAAGCCGTAGTCGCAGTGGAACGGCGGGCGCACCACGGCCCCCTCGCCCACCAAGCCCAGGTGCTCGGCCAGCAGCGCGCGCCGCTCGGCGGGGTCTGCGGCCAGTGCCGCGTTGTAGCGCACGAGCCAGCGTTTGTTGGCCGCTATGTCGGCCTGGAGTTCGGGATCGCCGGCGTGGTAGAGCCGGCCGGCCAGCATGTGTTCTTTCTGTGAGGTCATCGGGCCATTGTGAAGGCGCCGCAGGCGCAGGCGGTCGCTCGGGTGACCCCGTGGAGGGGTTCAAGCCAAAATGGCCACCAGCACAATCAACACTAGGGCATACAGCTATTAAATTGATAGCAAACAGAATGCCGCGCGTTGTGTGCCGCGCATTGTGGCCCGTCAGGCAACGGGGCCACCGCCGTCGTCCGGCGCCACGGGCTCCACCGGTGCCCGCACCACCCCCAGCCGCAGACCGAGCACGCCCAGGATGCGGTTCATCGTCTGCACCGTGCCCGGGCTGCGGCCCTGCTCGATGTCCTGCAGCGCGCGGTGCGAGATGCCCGCCAGACGCGCCAGTTCGGCCGAGGTCAGCCGCAAGGTGCTGCGCAGATGGCGGATGGACTCGCGCAAGGTCCATTGCGGGTGGTCCAGCAGGTCCTGCACGGCCTGGCGGCGCAGCAGCAGTTGCTGTGCCAGTGGAAGGGGGGTGTAGCGTTTGTCCATGCGAAAGGGGCCCGCTTTTCAAGTGTTGATGTCACAGGGCCTGCAGTGCCTGCAGCTGGGCCGCGATGGCGGGCTGCAGAAAGCGGTGCACCTCCGGCTCCAGGCCGAAGCCACCGCCGTCGCGCGCCACCGCTTCCAGGGGGCCGGCCAGGTCCCGCAAGGCCTGGGCCAGCGGGGCGCGCGGCAGTCCGCATTCGGCGGCGACGGTGTCCAGCACCCGGCGCCAGTCCGGCGCACCGTCGTCGCCCACCGCCCAGCGCATGCGCCGTGCGATGCCATCGGGGTGCAGGTACATGGGCGCGAAGTCGAACACCGGCGTGAGGGCGATGCGCCCGTCGAAACCGCGCTGCACGGCCGTGTTGCGCGCGTGGTTGTCCTTGTTGCCCAGCGCCAGGTTGGCCACGTCGCGGCGCAGGTACTCCGCCACTTCGGCAGCAGGATCGGTGCACACGCGGGCCAGTTGGCGGCACACCTCCTCGTGCGAGGGCACGGCGCCGAATCCCGCCCGGCCGGTGAGCGTGGCGATGCTTTCCTGCGCCAGCCGCACCACGCCGCGGCCCTGCCCCGAGCCCTGCGCGGCATCACCGGCAATGCGGTCGAAGCGCGGAATGAAAAGCGCCCGGTCGCGCAGCAGCAGCGGCGCGTGGACGCGCAGCCCCAGGTGCCGAGCGATGTCCATGTAGGGCGCCTCGTGCCGCAGGATGGCCGCGAGCCGCTCGTTCGTGCCGCGGCCGAACTTGACGATGAAATGCGCCGCCGCCTCGCCGTCGGGCAGCGAATGGTCCAGGTGCAGCAGGCCATCGCTGGCCGAGCGCGTGAGCAGCACCTTGGGCCATTCGCCCTGCACGCCCGACGATCCGGCCACGAAAAGCCCGTGGCGGCCCAGGTAGTCCATGAAGTCGGACGACCGCTCGGCCACCTCGGCATCGGTGAAGCCGCGGCGCGGTCCGGTGCGCGCCTGCAGCCAGTCGGCCGCCTCTTTCACCCGCAGGTGGCCGATGGGGTTGCCGGCCCCGGCCAGCAGCAGCGGCCAGTCGGCCACGGCTTCCGACGCCTCGGGCAGACCCAGCTGGCGCAGCAGCTCTTCGCGGCCATGGCCCTGGGGCAGCAGGTCCGCCAGAAAGCCGGGCCACTGGCGCAGCTCCAGCGGCTCCAGCCCGGTGGCAAAGCCGCTGGCCAGCGCCCAGGCATCGCGCCGGCCACCGTGCTCGACAGCCCATTCCACCGCATAGCCGGTGTAGCTGGGCGTGCGCCAGCCCTGGGCGGGATCACCCATCAGCAGGACGCTGGCGGCGTCGTGCCACCGGCCCTGGGCGTGGATCTGGAGCGTGCATTGCGGCTGCATATGCACAGAAATATATCAATATTGCTGCCGTTTAGCCATGCAATATGGATAGTTTTCTACCAAAAAACTGTGAATTGCGGAGTGGAATCTTCCTTGCCCCGCGACGCCATCGGCTTACTTGAGCACGCCGCGCGAAATGTCCATCACCATGCGCGTGGCCAGGTACAGCCGGGGCACGATGGTGTCGATCTGCACGTATTCGGCGTTGTTGGAATGCGCCCCATAGCCCGACAGGCCCATGCCCTCCACCACGGCACCGCGGGTCTTCAGCGCGGCGAACGCCGCGTCGGTGCCGCCGCCGGTGGCCTTGTCCAGCACGTTCAGGGGCAGGCCCAGTTCCTGGTAGATGGCCTTGCCGTGGCCGGCCACGCGGCGCGAGGCGTCGTTGGCTTCCAGCGGCGGGCGGCGCACTTCGAACTTCACCGACACCTTGGATTCGGGCAGCAACTTGGTCTGCACCTTGGCCTGCAGTTCTTTTTCCAGCCCGTCGAAGTCCGACACGCGCAGGGCGCGGGCGTCCGCCTGGGCCGTGGCCTCGGCGGGAATCACGTTGCGGTTGGTGCCGGCCTGGGCCACCGTCCAGTTCAGTTTGAGGCCCTGCTCCGGCCTGGACAGGTCCTTGAGCTGCAGCAGTTGGTGCGACAGTTCGTAGAGCGCATTCACGCCCTTTTCGGGCGAGGCACCGGCGTGCGAGGCCCGGCCCTGCACCGTCAGGTAGGCCGCACCGATACCGCTGGTGGCCAGGCGCAGGCTGCCGTCCGTGCCGCCGCCCTCGAAGGAAAACACCGCATCCTGGTCGGCCGCGACGCGGGTGATGGTGCTGCGCGCACCGGGCGAGCTGATTTCCTCATCGCCGTTGATCAGCACGGTGAGCGTGCCGTACTCCTTGAAGCCGAGCTTTTGCAGCAGGCCCACGGTGTGCAGGATGGTGGCCACGCCCTGCTTGTCGTCCGCGATGCCCAGGCCGTAGGCCTTGCCGCCATCGATGCGAAAGGGCTGGTCCTTGAGCATGCCCTTGAGATACACCGTGTCCATGTGCGCGATGAAGAGGATCTTCTTCGTGCCGGTGCCCTTGAACTCGGCATGCACCGCCGGGCCCACCTTCTCGGGCGTGTCGTCCAGACGATAGATGTCGGTGGGCTGCAGGATCTCGACGGTGCCGCCCTGTGCCTTGAGTTGCCCGGCAATCAACGCGGCGATCTGGTTCAGGCCCTCGATGTCCTTGCTGCCCGATTCGATGTGCACCAGGTCGCGCAGCGTGTCGAGCAGCGGCTGCTGCTCTTTCTGTGCCAGGGCGTGCACATCGGCCACTGGTGCGGCCTGCGCCAGGGTGCCGGCGAAAGCCAGGGACAGGAGTGCGATCAATGGGCGCACGAACAATGGAGGGGTCTGCGAGGAATGCATGGTGGCACCAGTGGGCATGAATGGGAGAAAAGCCATTATGGGCCGCTGCAACAAAAGCGTCACACCCTCTGATTTCTTGCAATATCCCATTCAAGCCCAAGACTGCGGCAAGGAGGGATCGGGTACGGCCCACTGCGGATCGATGCGCGATGGCCGGGAACGCAGTTCGAACAGCCACATGCCATACAGCGGCAAGGCCTCGGTGAGTTGAAGCGCCTTGACCACCGGCGTTGCGGCGCCGAGCAGTGCCGGATGGGGCACGACGGCCAACAGATCGGATTGCCCCACCAGATGGAGCATGCTGGCGAAATCAGGACAGCGCACCGCGATCTTGGGCGTAGGCATGCGGCGCACGCGGTGCGCCTCGGTGAGCACATCGACGGGACCTTTGACGCTGGGCCCGACGCAGGCCCACGCGGCACCCTGCAGCTCTGCCAACGTTCGGGCCCGTGCCAGAGGATGGCCGCGGCGGGCATAGACCTGCGGCTGCAACTCGTAAAGCAGGCGCTCGGCCAGGTCCGGGTGTGCAAATTGGCGCGGCTTGGGCGCGATGACCGCATCGAACCGCCCCTGCAGCAGCCCGGCGAGCAGCGCGCCCTCGTCCGCCGTCGCCATGTCGAGGCAGCGCCGGGGATGGGGAAGGCACCAGCGCGCATACAGCACGGGGCCCCAGACCAGGGCGGCGGATGGCGTCAGCCCGACACGCAGCACATTCCGGTCGGGCGCAGGCAGCGGCTCCAACCCCCGCGCCCCCATGCGCTGCCCCAGCGACGACGATTGCGCAGCCACCGATCGCGCCAGCTCGGTCGGCACATAGCGGCGCCCCGCACGGACCAGCAAAGGGGCGGGAAAGTGCGCCTGCAGCGCCTTCATTCCCTGGCTGATGGCAGGCTGGGAGACGCCACAGGCCTGTGCGGCTCGGGCAAAAGAGCCGTGCTCGACGACCGACCGAAGGTATTGCAGATGGCGCAGATACATAAGCACCCTTTATGTATTGGCACCGATTGTGGCTTGCCGGGCAGCGCCCGCGCCGCCAAGCTACGGCGATCTCCCCAGCGACCCAACAAGGACACCGCATGACAACGCACCCGCTCGACACCGTCAAGGCCTACCTGGGCCACATCCACGCCAGCGATACCGACGGCCTGATCGCCTGCTTCGAAGACGACGGGCTCGTGCACTCGCCTTTTCTCGGCACCCTGGGCGCCCGCGAATTTTTCCACCGGCTCGCGCAGGCCTCGAATGGCAGCGTGATCACCGTGCTGGACCTCTTTGCCTCGGTGGCACCGCAGGACAGCGGCGCCGTGCGCATCGCGGCCTACTTCCGCTACGACTGGACTTTGAGCGACGGCCGCGAGGTGACCTTCACCTGCGTCGATGTCTTCACCTTTGACCCAGGCAGCCCACGCATCCGGGCCATGCAGATCGTCTACGACACGCATCCCCTGCGCGAACAGGTCGGCGACAAATACGCACCGGCACCGCCGCCGACTACAGCAGCGTGACGGCCTTGAGCGCGACGAAGCTCGTCTCGCGGATCACGCCAACGAAGTCCTGCAGGTAGTGCCGGCCCGACAACTGCGGCAGGCAGGCCGCGTGCAGCTCGCCCATCAGGCCCTGCTCGCCCACGGGCCGGGCGGTGACGTAGCCGCGGTCCAGATAGCTTTGCACCGCCCAGAGCGGCAAGGCCGCCACGCCGCGACCGCTGGCCACGAGCTGCAGCATGGCGACGGTGAGTTCCGTGGTGCGCCGGGGCGGGCGGATGCCGGCGGGCTCCAGCACCTGGCGCACGATGTCCAGCATCTCGTCAGGCACCGGGTAGGTGATGAGGGTCTGGTCGGCGAAGTCCTGCGCGGCCAGCCACGGCTTTTCAGCCAGCGGATGCCCGTTGGCCAAGAGCGCGCGGATCTCGAATCCGAACAGCGGGTGGTAATCCACGCCCGCCTCGTCGCCGTCCACCTCCGACACGATGGCCAGGTCGGCCCGGTCCTGGTGCAGCAAGCCCACCGGATCGGCGTGAAAGCCGCTCACGATGTCCATCTCCACCTCGGGCCAGCGGCTGCGGAAGGCGTCCATCGCGGGCATCAGCCAGTCGAAGCAGGTGTGGCATTCCACGGCGATGCGCAGTTGCCCGGCGGACGCCATGGACAGCCGCGCCACGTCGCGCTCGGCCGCCTCCACCTGGGGCAGCAAGGCGTCGGCCAGCGCCAGCAGCCGCGTGCCGGTGGCGCTGAACTGGGGCGGAACGGACTTGCGTTCGAACAGGGGCGCGTTGTAGCGGTCTTCCAGCAGCTTGATCTGGTGCGACAGGGCCGACTGGGTGAGATTGAGCAGTTGCGCTGCGCGCACCAGGCTGCCGCTGTCGCGCAGGGCGGCCAGGGTGCGCAGGTGGCGGATTTCGAGAATTGACTGGTTCATTAGATATTCTCAAGATGAAGACACAAAACTTTCGTTTGAATAATAAATGCAATCACCGGACCATGGCGGCCTGCCTCAGCGCACCACCCATTCAAAGGAATTTCGACCATGGCCCAATCACCCATCTCCACCCACACCCTCGGCTTTCCGCGCATGGGCGCGCACCGGGAACTCAAGGTCGCCCTCGAAAAGCACTGGCGCGGCGACCTGACGTCCGAGGCGCTGGAGGCCGTGGGCGCCGATCTGCGCGCCCGCCACTGGCAGGCCCAGCGCGACGCGGGCCTGGCCTTCGTCACCGTGGGCGACTTCGCCTACTACGACCATGTGGCCAACCACATCCAGCTGCTGGGCGCCGAGCCCGCGCGCTACGGCTTCCTGCCCAGCCAGCCCGAGCTGGCCCGCTACTTCAAGATGGCCCGTGGCGAATCCACCGCCACCGCGGCCCCCTGCCAGGGCGAGTCGGGCCAGGGCGCCTGCGGCCACGCGCCCGCCACGCCGCACGCCAGCCAATTCGCGCTGGAGATGACGAAATGGTTCGACACCAACTACCACTACCTCGTACCGGAATTCACGCCAGCCACCACCTTCCGGTTGGCCAGCGAGCGCCTGTTCGACGAGGTGGCCGAGGCACAGGCCCTGGGCCACCCCGTCAAGGCGGTGCTGCTCGGGCCCCTGAGCTTCCTGTACCTGGGCAAGGAAAAGGCCGAGGGCTTCGACCGCTTCTCGCTGCTGCAGCCGCTGCTGGACGTGTACGAACAGATCCTCGCGCGGCTCAAGCGCCAGGGCGTGGCCTGGGTGCAGATCGACGAGCCCATCCTGGGCCTGGACCTGCCCGATGCCTGGCGCCACGCCTTCGAGCCGGCGTACTGGCAGCTCAACCGCGCCGGCGCGCAGGTGCTGCTGGCCACCTACTTCTCGCCCCTGCAGGAAAACACCCGGCTCGCGTGCCAGCTGCCCGTGGCCGGCCTGCACGTGGACGCCGTGCGGGCGCCGGAGGACCTGGTGGCCGTGACCGACTGGCTGCCCAGCCACAAGCTGCTGTCTGTCGGCATCGTGGACGGCCGCAACATCTGGCGGGCCGACCTGGACGCCGCGCTGGAGCGCCTGGCCGCCATCGCCGCCAAGCACCAGGGGCCGCTGTGGATCGCGCCTTCGTGCTCCCTGCTGCACGTGCCTTTCGGTCTGGCGTCGGAAGACCGGCTCGATGCCGAGGTGAAATCCTGGCTGGCCTTCGCCCTGGAAAAGCTCGGCGAGCTGCAGACCCTGCAGAGCGCCCTCAACGGACAGCCCAATGCGGCGGCCCTGGCCAGCGCGCGCGCCGCCATCGACAGCCGCCGCGCCAGCCAGCGCGTGCACCGCCCCGATGTGGCCCGGCGCCTGGACGGCGCCCCGGCCGGTGCCGACCAGCGCACCGCGCCCTTCCCTGTCCGGCAGGCCGCGCAGCGCCAGCGGCTGCAACTGCCGCTGCTGCCCACCACGACCATCGGCTCGTTCCCGCAGACCGCCGAGATCCGCGCCGCCCGCGCCGCCTTCAAGCGCGGCCAGCAAGCACCGGACACCTACCGCGCCGCCATGCAGGCCGAGATCGAACGGGCCGTGCGCACGCAGGAGGCCCTGGGCCTGGACGTGCTGGTGCATGGCGAGGCCGAGCGCAACGACATGGTCGAATATTTCGGCGAACAGCTCGACGGATTCGCCTTCACCGCCAACGGCTGGGTGCAAAGCTACGGATCGCGCTGCGTGAAGCCGCCCATCCTCTTCGGCGACGTCGCCCGCCCCCGGCCGATGACGGTGGACTGGACCGCCTTCGCGCAAAGCCTCACCCCGCGCCCCATGAAGGGCATGCTGACCGGGCCCATCACCATCCTGCAGTGGTCCTTCGTGCGCGACGACCAGCCGCGCAGCCGCACGGCCGAGCAGATCGCCTGGGCGATCCGCGACGAGGTGACCGATCTGG
The DNA here is from genome assembly GCF_030158995.1 of Acidovorax sp. SUPP2825. Lineage (NCBI taxonomy): Bacteria > Pseudomonadati > Pseudomonadota > Betaproteobacteria > Burkholderiales > Comamonadaceae > Acidovorax > Acidovorax sp. SUPP2825. The sequence goes on from NZ_BQXK01000010.1 coordinate 116,363, forward strand.
AGGGCGCCGGCATCGGCATCATCCAGATCGACGAGCCCGCCATCCGCGAAGGCCTGCCGCTGCGCCGCGCGGACTGGAAGACCTACCTGCAATGGGCGACCCGGGCGTTTCGCCTCAGCGCCTCGGGCGTGCGTTCGACCACGCAGATCCACACCCACATGTGCTACAGCGAGTTCAACGACATCCTGCCCGAGATCGCGGCCATGGATGCCGACGTGATCACCATCGAGACCAGCCGCTCCGACATGGAGCTGCTGCGGGGGTTCGGGGCGTTTCAGTACCCCAACGAGATTGGGCCCGGCGTGTACGACATCCACTCGCCCCGCGTGCCCGGCGTGCAGGAAATGCGGCGGCTTTTGGAGAAGGCCGCGCAGGTCGTTCCGGTGGAAAACCTCTGGGTCAACCCCGACTGCGGCCTGAAAACCCGCGGCTGGCCCGAAACCGAAGCCGCGCTGCGCAACATGGTGCTGGCCACGCAGGCCCTGCGGGCCGAATGGAAGGCGTCGGCATCCGCCTCGGTGCAGCATGCCGAGGGTGCCACGGTCGCGGCCTGAAAGGGCCAGGGGCTCCATCCGGCCATGGCGTGCTGGGTGGAGCCGCAATCCCCGAGGTGGGCAGAGCGTCCGGAACGGGGCGATGGTCCGCTGACCGATTCAGGCGCCGGGCCAGCGCGCGCCCGGTGCTTCAGCCCGCGCCGTCCTTGAACGCCTTGGCCGCCTTCTTCCACATCTCTACCCGCGCCTCCGCCAGGGCGTTGGCCACTTCGTTGCGCGCGCGGTTCTCGGCGATCCTTTCCCGCACTTCGGTCAGCGCGTTCTCGTTGGCCTGCTGCTGCAACTGCTTGTCGATGAGCGCCTGGGTGGCGGCATCGGGGCCGGAAATCGGCTCGGGCGTCTGCACTTCGACATCGATGGTTTCTGTGATGTCGATGGCTTCGGGAAGGTCTTCTTCGGGCAGCGCGGGTTCAGCCGTGTCTGCCGCCCCGGGGGCCGCCGAGCCGGGGTGCGCGTGCGCCGCAGGCACGGCGGGCTGATGGACCAAGGACGCGCCCGGGTCGGCCGACGCTTTGACCGGAAGGTCTTCTGGCGGAGTCGGATCGCCGGGCACGGAATCGTGCTGCGCGCCTGCAGTCTTGGGCGGCGTCGGCGTGGGTGGGGCCGATGGCGCTTCGTTGGAGGCCGCGTCAGGTTCGGAATGCGGCGGGTTCGGAACGGCGGGCTGGTGCGCATCGGCCTTGGCCCTCGCAGGCAATTCGTCTTGCGCGGCGGTTGGTTTTTGCTGCGCCACCGATTCCTGGCCGGGTGCGTCGGTCAGTGCCAGCGGTGGATCGAAGGTGGCGCTTTGCGCCGGCACCTCGGCTTTCGCCTCGGACGGCACGGCGGGCCTTTGCTGGTGCGAGACATGCACCTGCGGCGGCGTTTCGCCAGAAGACGCCTTCTTTTCAGGCACGTCGGTTTTTGCTTCCGGTGGCTCGGCCGGCCCATCCTCGTGCGGGGCCTGGGTCAGCGCCAATTCGTGCCCCTGCGGTTTGTCCGGCGCCGCCGCCGCTTCCTCCCCGGCCTGTGCTGGCTCCTCTTGGTGCGGAACGTCAGCCAGCGCCAGGGACTCGCCAGCAGGCGGCTTCGGCGGGGGCGCGTCGGCCTGGGATGCAGGCGGCTCGGCGGGGCTTTCCCAATGCGAGAAATTCGTCAGGGCCAGTTGCTGGCCGTAAGGCAGATCCGACGAAGCATCCGCCGCCGAGGGCAACTCGTCCCGGTACGCCCGGTCCGGCACATCCATCAGTGCCAGGGGCTCTGCCGATGCCGGGTGTGCAGACGCCTGCGATGCGCCATGCGAATGCCCTGCGGGCCCGGGCAGTGCGCCGGAGGAAAGCAGGCCCGGCCCGCCGCGATGGGAGAACATGCCCGACGGATGCGGCAGCCCCGACGCCTTCGCGGCAGGGCCATGGTGGCGCGCCGCGGGCGCTGGCAAGGCCTTGCGCGGTGCCATGCCGACCGGGCCGCTGTCCCCACCCCGCGCTTTCAAACCCGCGGGGCCATTGAAGGTCTCGGAGCGGGACCGCTTGGCAGCAGGCGCCTGCGCTGGGGTCGAATCCACCGATTCACGACTGCGCTTCAGTGAAATGCTGGGAGTGGAAATGCCGGTCGGGGGGCTTTGCAAGCTCATGGAGGACCTTGGGGAATTGCGGTGTTCGTGACAGTGTGACGACCCGCCCCCTTTCAACCGGGCCCTGGCGCGAAGCCGGTCCCTGTCCATGCGAAGCAAAAACCGCCTCCCACGCAGTGCGTCGGAATTCCCTGACGCCGCCGCAGGCCCGCCGCCTGCGAACCAGAAGAGGTCTGACTTCAACAATGCACCCATTGCATCCACCACACAGAAGGAAACAACATGTCGCTCTCGCTGATTCTGCTTATCGTGCTGATCTTGATCCTGGTCGGCGCCCTGCCTACCTGGGGCCACAGCCGCTCGTGGGGATACGGTCCCAGCGGCGGTATCGGATTGGTGGTGGTGATCCTGCTGGTCCTGCTGCTGATGGGCCGGATATAAGCCCCATCGACGCCGTGCTACCGCGGCGCCTATTTTTAAAAAGGCGGCCTACCAAGGCCGCTTTTTTTCGTCCGCTCCTCAGTGGCTCCAGCGAGCGCAGCAGCCCGCCATTCCACCACCAAGACGATTGATCACGCAGGCCGCTTCTCCGCTGCGATGAATGCCATCGAGAATTGGGCGAACTCCTTGCCGTCCACCACCCCGTTGGCATTGCCCCCCTGATCCATCAGCTTCAGGATGGCCTGCGACAGTTCGCTGTTGGCGGTCTTGGAGCCGGAGGTGTCTCCGAGGCCCTTCATGAATTCTTCCTGGGAGATCTTGCCGTCGTGGTTGGCATCGAACCCGGCCGTCAGCTGCTCTTTCTGCGCCTGGGTCGCGCCGAACTGGGTGAGCAGCTCTCCAAAATTCTCCGTGGAGACCGACCCGCCCTGCGACGACGCGAGGGAAGACCGCGCTGCCACGCCCCGGGCGGATGCGGCCGCGCTCTGGCCCGCGACGCCGGAAAGCGCCTCGGCTTCTTTGCTCAAGGTGATCTGCGTGGAGGGCTCGGCGGGCGAAGCGCCGCTGTCCCGCGCGGAAGCCGAGGGTTTCGCCGCCCCGGAGGACGACGCGTTGAACAGCAGGGATGCGACCGATGCAAGGCCGGAAATAAGGGGTGTCATCGCCAAAGTACTCCTGTCGGTGGCGAAGCAGTCCACACAAGAAAACGCCCTTCGCCCGGCCCATGCAGGGTAGGCCCTGGCGAAAATTCCAATGCGGTGAAAAAGCCCCGATCTCCAGGCCATTAACTTCCCATGGACTGTTCAGGACCGGGCCCCACCTGGGCCCATGGGTGGCCCAGCCCAGAAGCGGGGCGTGACGGAGCCTGAACGATCGAAAATCAACCCCGCTCGGGTGCCACGCGGGCTCCCAGTGCTCCGGTCGGAGCGTTGCCCGGCAGCGAAGCTTGCGCGCCCGGCGGCCGGCGCCGCACGAACTGATACGCCAGCGCCAAGAGCACGAACCAGGCGGGCGTGGCCAGCAAGGCCTGGCGCGTATCAGCCTCGAACGACAGCAGCACCACGATGCCGGCGAAGAATGCCAGGCACACGCCGCACATCCAGGCACCGCCCGGCATCTTGTACAGCGAGGCCGCATGCAGCTTCGGCCGCTGGCGGCGGTAGGCGATATAGGACAGCAGGATCATCGACCAGACGAACATGTAGAGGATGGCCGAGACGGTGGTCACCAGCGTGAAGGCCTCCACCAGGTCCGGAATCACCCACATGAGAAAAGCGCCGGCCAGCAGGCAGGTGCACGAAAACAGCAGTCCGCTCGAAGGCACGCCGCGGCGCGACAGCTTCGCGAAGCGCCCTGGCGCCACGCCTTTCTCGGCCAGGCCGAACAGCATGCGGCTGGTGGAAAACACCCCGCTGTTGGCCGACGAGGCCGCCGAGGTCAGCACCACGAAATTGATCACGCTGGCCGCCGCGGGCAGCCCGGCCAGCACGAACAGCTCGACGAACGGGCTCTTGCCGGGAACCACCTCGCGCCACGGGGTGACCGCCATGATGGCCACCAGCGAGAACACATAGAACACGATGATGCGCAGCGGGATGGAGTTGATCGCGCGCGGGAGCGTGCGCTCCGGGTCCTTGGCCTCCGCGGCGGTCGTGCCCACCAGCTCGATGCCTGCGAAGGCGAACACCGCGATCTGGAAGCCCGCAAAGAACCCCATCCAACCATGCGGGAACATGCCGCCGTCGTTCCACAGGTTGGCCACGCTCGCCGCGCGGCCCGAGGGCGAGACGAAATGGGCGTAGACCATATAAAACCCCGTCGCCACCAGCGCCATGATGGCCACGATCTTGATCATGGCGAACCAGAATTCGATCTCGCCGAAGAGCTTCACCGTGAGCAGATTGAGCGACAGCAGCAGCCCCACGCAGGCCAGTGCCGGCGCCCACTGCGGCAGGTGGGGAAACCAGAACTGCGAGTAGGCCGAGATGGCGATCACGTCGGCGATGCCCGTGATGATCCAGCAGAACCAGTAAGACCAGCCGGTGAAGAACCCGGCCCAGGGGCCGAGCAGATCGGCCGCGAAATCGATGAAGGATTTGTACTGCAGGTTGGACAGCAGCAGCTCGCCCATGGCACGCATCACGAAAAACAGAATGAAGCCGATCATCATGTAGACGAACACGATCGACGGCCCTGCCAGGCTGATCGTCTTGCCAGAGCCCATGAAGAGGCCGGTGCCGATGGCCCCGCCGATGGCAATGAGCTGGATGTGCCGGTTGGACAGGCTGCGCTGCAGATGGTCGCTGTCGTGCCGGCCCGGAATGTCGGGCGAAACCTGGGTTGCCATGGAAAACCTCCTGATTGATGTTGTTTCCTCGGCGCGAAAGGCATTCAGGGCAGCCACTGCCGTGCTTGGATGGATCGCGATTCCGGGCTTCTCTCCCAAGACGCAAGGCGCAGTGCGCCTGACGGGCCCGGCCCAGGGTATTCCCTCCCTGACCGATGGAAGGGCGGGAGGATAAACCAGCCACGCCCCAAATGGGTGCAGCGCTGCATCCAAAGGTTGGCGGGTCGGGCCGGCCGCCCACCTGTTCGGCCACACGATAAGCCGGGCTGCGGCTCCGCAACGGGTACCCGCCATGTCGTGGTGTATCAAGAGCGCGGATCGTTCGACAGCTCGGAATGAGCGTTCCGATTCAAATCCGGCTTTTTTCAAAAATCGATTATCGAAACAGACCGGATCGATTATTGGGAGGGCCGACTCTTCCAAGGCGAATGCGGTTGAATCGTCGCGCCGTCAACATCCACGATAGACGCGACGAAATCTGCTCAGCCATCCCGATGGATAAAAACGGCTGCGCCGACCGTGGGCGCGCCGCTGGGTGCAGCAGACGCCCTGGAATTCGAAATCAGCATGGCCATGAAAGACCGGACCGACCGCCACCGAAGCGGTCGATCCGCTGGCGTTATCTGCTGCAGGTGCCTGCAGTCGCCATTTCGAGCTTCGCCACGGCGGCCTTGCCTTCTGCCTCAGGGATCAGTTCGACGTCGGAGCCGCCGATGAACGCGCCGATCTTCATGTACTGCCGGACGAAGTAGTTTTTGCCTTTCTCGAACATCACTTTCAGCTCGTTGGGCGAGAACTCGGAATCGGTGGCAATTACGTGCTCCTGCCCACCGGTGACTTCTGTGTGAAAGAACACATCAGGGCCCGATTACCCCAGGCATTTTCCGTCCACCCAGATATTTCTCTTGATCGCCTTGCCCACGAAACTGTCGCGATAGACATAAAGCCCCGAATGGCCTTCGCTGGGCTGCACAAATTCCTTGGCTTTCGCCGAAGCCTCCTTGCTTTCCATCTTCACGGAAGCGCATCCGGTGAACAGCGCGGACATCAAAACAATCAAAGCAATCTTCTTCATGGGTCTCTCATCAGGGATATTCGCATGGCATGTCCTCGGGCATGCAAAAAAATCAAACCACTCCCGTGGCTCCGAGGCGGCGAGATCATACATTCAGTTACTTTCGTATTATTCCGACGCATCCGGCGCGTGAATGATTTTGAGCGTCTTGTCGGAAGACACCTCCTTCAGCCAGGTCCAGACCGCCTGGATGCGCGCCTGGTGCTTGGCCTCGGCGGGCATGCTCATCCAGAAGGTCCGCGTGAACCGGGCTTCTTCGGGCAGCACCCGGGCCAGCACCGGATCGCGGTCGGCCAGAAAGGCCGGGAGCACGGCCAACCCCGCGCCGGCGCGCACCGCTTCGTACTGCGCCGTGATGCTGGTGCTTCGAAACGCGAACCGCGCGGGACGGTGCAATGCGTCCAGAAACTGCAGTTCCTTGGTGAAGAGCAAATCGTCCACATAGCTCACGAAGGCATGGTGGCGCAGATCGTCCCGGGTCGAGACCAGCGGGCGACGGGCCAGGTACTCGCGCTGGCCGTACAGGTGCAACGTGTAGTCCGCCAGCTTGGCGACGATGACCGATCCCCGCGCGGGGCGCTCCAGCGAGATGACGATGTCCGCCTCGCGCCGGGACAGGTGCAGCATGCGCGGCAAAGCCAGCAGGTCGATGGTGAGGCCGGGGTTCTTCTGCGTGAGCCGTGCCAAGTGCGGCGCGAGGATGAGCGTGCCGAAGCCTTCCGTCGCGCCCACGCGCACCACCCCGGACAGGCCCGCCGCCGCATTGGCCGGGGCCGCGCGCTCCAGACCGAGCACGGCGGTTTCCATGGCCTCGACGGCGGGCAGCAGTTGCCGGCCCGCCTCCGTCAGGCGGTGCCCGCCGGCCTCCCGAGCGAACAGCGGTGCGCCCATCTGCTTTTCCAGCGACTGGATGCGGCGGGCCACCGTGGTGTGCTCCACGCCCGTGCGGCGTGCCGCGCCGGCCAGTGTGCCGGAGCGCGCCAGCTCCAGAAAGTAGCGCAGGTTGTCCCATTCCATTCGTGTGAGGCCCTCTCATCCATGTGTTCTTCGTTGTACGCGTGCTGGCCGGCCAGCAGCAGCCTGTGCAAATTTGCAAACCCAAGGTGCACGCATGCGCCTTGTGCTGGCAATTTCGCACAGCTAGGATGCGCAGGCCACCGGGATTTGCCCGCGGTTGCGGCCCGGGCGCCCCGCCCGGCCGCCCGCTCGGGCCATTGTCCCGGCCCCGCATGACAGATACACACAGGAGACAAGACACCATGGACGCATCCATCACCGCTCAAAAGGCCCCACAGGCCGCACTGGCCCCCACCGTCAAACTGCTGATCGGCGGCCAGTTCGTCGAGTCCCAAACCACCCAGTGGCGCAACGTAGTGAACCCCGCCACGCAGGAAGTGCTGGCGCGCGTGCCCTTTGCCACGCCAGAGGAGATCAACGCCGCCGTCGCCTCGGGCAAGGAAGCCTTCAAGACCTGGAAGAAAACGGCCATCGGTGCCCGGGCGCGCATCTTCCTCAAATACCAGCAGCTGATCCGCGAGAACATGGCCGAACTGGCCGCGATCCTGACGGCCGAGCAAGGCAAGACGCTGCCCGATGCCGAGGGCGATGTGTTCCGCGGCCTGGAGGTGGTGGAGCACGCGAGCGCCATCGGCAACCTGCAGCTGGGCGAGTTGGCCAACAACGTGGCCGGCGGCGTGGACACTTACACGCTGATGCAGCCGCTGGGCGTGTGCGCGGGCATCACCCCGTTCAACTTCCCCGCCATGATCCCGCTGTGGATGTTCCCCATGGCCATCGCCACGGGCAACACCTTCGTGCTCAAGCCCTCCGAGCAGGACCCCATGGTGACCATGCGCCTGTGCGAGCTGGCGCTGGAGGCCGGCGTGCCCCCGGGCGTGCTGAACGTGGTGCACGGCGGCGAGGACGCGGTGAACGCCATCTGCGACCACCCGGACATCAAGGCGATCAGCTTCGTGGGCAGCACCAAGGTGGGCACCCACGTGTACAACCGCGCCAGCCTGAACGGCAAGCGCGTGCAATGCATGATGGGCGCGAAGAACCACGCCATCGTCATGCCAGACGCCAACAAGGAGCAGACGCTCAACGCCCTGGCGGGCGCCGCCTTCGGCGCCGCGGGCCAGCGCTGCATGGCGCTGTCGGTGGTGGTGCTGGTGGGCGAGGCCCAGCAGTGGATTCCCGACCTCGTCGCCAAGGCCAAGACGCTCAAGGTGAGCGGCGGCACCGACAAGGGCACCGACGTGGGCCCGTTGGTCTCGTGCGCAGCGAAGGACCGGGTGGAACACCTGATCGAGCGCGGCATCGCCGACGGCGCCACGCTGGAACTGGACGGCCGCAAGCCGCAGGTGGCGGGCTACGAAAAAGGCAACTTCGTCGGCCCCACGGTGTTCAGCGGCGTGAAGCCCGGCATGTCCATCTACGACCAGGAGGTCTTCGGCCCGGTGCTGTGCCTGGGCGCGGCGGCCGACATCGACGAAGCGATCGCCTTCATCAACGACAACCCGAACGGCAACGGCACGGCCATCTTCACGCAGTCGGGCGCGGCCGCGCGCAAGTTCCAGGAAGAGATCGACGTGGGCCAGGTGGGCATCAACGTGCCGATTCCCGTGCCCGTGCCGCTGTTCTCGTTCTCGGGCTCGCGCGCTTCCAAGCTGGGCGACCTGGGGCCGTATGGCAAGCAGGTCGTGCTGTTCTACACGCAGACCAAGACGGTCACGGCGCGCTGGTTCGACGACAGCACCATCTCGCACGGCGTGAACACCACCATCAGCCTGAAGTAGCCCGCTGGCGCGGGAGCGGCCGGCCGGGGCCGCGCGGTGCTACAACGCCAAGGATGCACATTCTCAAGATCATGACGAAACGGTGGGCGGCGCTCGCCTGGGGTGGCGGCGCAGCCTGCGCCCTGCTGTTCAGCGCGGGGGCCCACGCCCAGGCGGGCGCACCCTGCCGGCCCGAGGGCACGGTGGCTGAGACCAATGCCTGCGCGGTGCAAACCTACCAGCAGGCGGACACGGCCATTGCGATTCTCTACAGCGACGTGATGCGCGCGCTGTCGGCCCACGAGCGGCCGCAGCTGCGGCAGGAGCAGACCGCCTGGCAGCGCCAGCGCACCATGCTGTGCAAGCAGGGCACCCAGTCCACCGAGGGCCTGCCCGAGTGGCCGCGCCTGTACCACGCCTGCCTGACCGCCGAGACCGAGGCGCGCCGCCAGGGCTTGATGCGCTGGCTGACGCTGGACCATCCCTCCGCCAAGCCGTAACGCATCCGCCACCGTCCACCCCGCCCCGCCCGCAACGAGACAAAGCAGAACAACGAACGAACGCCAGCGAGACCCGACCCATGGACTTTGAACTGACCGAAGAACAGCGCGCCTTCGCCGAGACGGCCCGCGACTTCGCGCGCGCCGAACTGGCGCCGCACGCGGCCCGCTGGGACGCCGAGGGCATCTTCCCGCGCGAGGCGATCGCCGCGGCCGGCGCCCTGGGCTTTTGCGGCCTGTATGCCCCCGAAAACGCGGGCGGCCTGGCCCTGCCCCGGCTCGACGCCACCCTGGTGTTCGAGGAAATGGCGGCGGTGGACCCCTCCACCACCGCCTTCATCACCATCCACAACATGGCCACCTGGATGCTCGGCACCTGGGCGACCGACGCCGTGCGCGACCGCTGGGGTCCCCTGCTGGCCAGCGGCGAGAAGCTCGCCTCGTACTGCCTGACCGAGCCCGGCGCGGGCTCGGACGCGGCCTCGCTCAAGACCCGGGCGGAGTTGGCAGGCGCCGAATACGTCATCAACGGCGCCAAGGCGTTCATCAGCGGCGCGGGCAGCACCGACATGCTGGTGCTGATGACCCGCACCGGCGACGCCGCATCGGGCGCGGCGGGCATCAGCGCCTTCGCGGTGCCGGCCGATGCGCCGGGCATCCAGTACGGCAAGAAGGAAGAGAAGATGGGCTGGAACAGCCAGCCCACCCGCACCATCAGCTTCGACAACGTGCGCATTCCGGCCGACCACCTGCTGGGGCGCGAGGGCGAGGGCTTCAAGATCGCCATGAAGGGCCTGGACGGCGGGCGCATCAACATCGCCACCTGCTCGGTGGGTGCGGCGCAGGGCGCGCTGGCCCAGGCGCAGCAGTACATGCAAGACCGCAAGCAGTTCGGCAAGCCCATCGCGAGCTTTCAGGCGCTGCAGTTCAAGCTGGCCGACATGGCAACCGAACTGGTGGCCGCGCGCCAGATGGTGCGGCTGGCGGCCTCCAAGCTCGATGCGGGCGCGCGCGATGCCAGCACCTATTGCGCCATGGCCAAGCGCTTCGCCACCGATGCGGGCTTCAACGTGTGCAACGAGGCGCTGCAGCTGCACGGCGGCTACGGCTACATCCGCGAGTACCCGCTGGAGCGCCTGATGCGCGACGCGCGCGTGCACCAGATCCTGGAGGGCACGAACGAGATCATGCGGGTCATCATCGCGCGCCGCATGCTGGAGGGCGACGCGCCCGACGCCATCCGCTGACCGCATTCACTACCAATTTCATAGCAACATGCCTTAGTACTTATTGCGCTAGAGGCCTGTTTCATTCAAAACCAAAGGAGACACTTCCATGAAGATCGCATTCATCGGCCTGGGCAACATGGGCGGCCCCATGGCGCTGAACCTGCACAAGGCGGGGCATGAGGTCCGCGCCTTCGACCTGTCCCCGCCCGCGCGCGACAAGCTGGCCGAAGGCGGCGTGGCCATTGCGGCCGATGCGGCGGCCGCCGTGCAGGGCGCCGAGGTGCTCATCAGCATGCTGCCCGCCAGCCAGCACGTGGAATCGCTGTACCTGGGCAACGGGCAGCAGCCCGGCCTGCTGCCGCTGCTGGCCGCCGGCACGCTGGTGATCGACTGCTCCACCATCGCCGCCGCCACCTCGCGCAAGGTGGCCGAGGCCGCCCAGGCGCGCGGACTGGCGTTCATCGACGCGCCCGTCTCGGGCGGCACCGGCGGCGCCGTGGCCGGCACGCTGACCTTCATGGTGGGGGGCGATGCCGCCGACCTGGAGCGCGCCCGCCCCATCCTGGAAAAGATGGGCGCCAACCTGTTCCATGCCGGTGCCGTGGGCGCGGGTCAGACGGCCAAGATCTGCAACAACATGCTGCTGGGCATCCTGATGGCGGGCACCAGCGAGGCCATCGCCCTGGGCGTGGCCAACGGGCTGGACCCGAAGGTGCTGTCCGAGATCATGCGCCGCAGCTCGGGGGGCAACTGGGCCCTGGAAAAGTACAACCCCTACCCCGGGGTGATGGAAACCGCCCCCGCCAGCAAGGGCTACGCGGGCGGCTTCGGCACCGACCTGATGCTCAAGGACCTGGGCCTGGCGCAGGAGAACGCCATGGCCGTGAAGGCCGCCACGCCGCTGGGCGGGCTGGCGCGCAGCCTGTATGCGGCGCACAGCCTGGCCGGCCAGGGGGCGCTGGATTTCTCCAGCATCATCCAGGCGGTGCAAAAGAAGGGCTGACCCGCGGCGGGGCAGCGACCAGCCCCGGGGCCTGCGCTCAACTGGCCTCAGTTGCGTGGCCGCAGCACCATGCGGTCGCGCCCGATCTCCACGTCGAAGTGCTGCAGGAAGTTCTGGCCCAGCAGCGCGTCCTCGTCGTCGTCGCCCGTGTACCCCGTGCCCACTCGCAGGCCTGACACCGCCAGCGAGCGCACGGTGACCGAATCGGCCACCACCACGCGGCCCTGGCGCGTGCCGTTGGCGGTGCGGAACTGCGTCACTTCCCCGCCCGTGAGGCTGGCCTTGCGGGCCACTGCATCGGTCACGCCCACCAGGCTGGCACCGGTGTCCACCATGAACATCACGGGCTGGCCGTTCACCGTGCCGGCCACGCGAAAGTGCCCGTCGCGGTGCCGGGGGATCACCAGGGCGCCCTCCGCCGTCACGCTGGCGCCGCGAGGCTTGAGGTAGTGGTCCATGGCCACGTAAAGCACGCCCATCAATGCGAGCCAGAAGGCCAGGATGCCCCACATGCCCCTGCGGGCGAGCGCGCGCGTGCGGCGCTCGCCGGGCACGTGTGCGTCTTCCACGTCGCCACCGCCCCGCGAGCCCAAGCGCTGGCGGTCTTCGCCATCCGATGCCATTCGTCGTCCTTCCGGAAATGTGTTTCGGCGAGTATGGCCCAGGCACCGCACGTTGCCGCGCCGCGCCAGGCGCATCGCCGCCGTTGTCCTACGCCTTGCGGGCCCGCATGCGGTCATCCTCGGGCCTTCGCCCGCGGCGCCGCCAGGGCACCGCGCGAACGCGGTTGCAGCCACTGATCCACCCTTGGCGCCAGGGCCGCGCAACGCATCACACGACACCCTTCCCTGCCGCTTCCTTCACCATTCCTTTCGTCGATCACGACGCACCCTTTCCAGGAGAATTCCATGGCCCCTCTTCCTTACAGCCCATCCCGCGCTTCGTTCCAACGCCGCGGCACCCTCGCTGCCAGCACCGCCGCCGTGGCGGCCGCCCTGTTCCTGGCGGGTTGCGCCGGCAGCGCCTCGGACAACTCCCGCTCCGCCGTCGCCAAGACCCCTGTGCCGGGCCTGGAACGCGCCACCGCCACCGCACGCCTGGTCACGCCCGAAGGCGCGCCGGCCGGCAATGCCGTCCTGACCGAAACCGCCGCGGGCGTGGAAGTGGCCATCCAGGTGCAGGGCCTGTCGCCGGGCAAGCACGGCTTTCACATCCATGCCAATGGCGCCTGCTCGCCCGGACCGGACGCCACCACCGGCCAGACCATCGCGTTCGGCGGTGCCGGCGGCCACTTCGATCCCGGCATGGCCAAGAAGCACGGCCATCCCGGCCAGCCCTCGCACGAGGCCCATGCCGGCGAGCTGCCCAACATCACCGTGGGCGACGACGGCCGGGGCAGCGTGCGTTTCGTGAACGCCAACGTCTCGCTCACGCCGGGCAAGACCTCGGTGGTGGGCCGCTCGCTGGTCGTGCACGAAAAGGAAGACGACTACACCACCAATCCCGCCGGCAATTCCGGCGGCCGGCTGCTGTGCGGCCTGATCCAGCCCGCACCGGCCAGCACCGTGGTGGGCGACAAGGCCGCCGCCCCCTCCTTGCTGGTCCGTTGATGCGCCGCGCGCGGCGCGCGGTGCCCCAGGCCGCTTTGTGGTGCTGCGCGCTGGCATCTGCCGGGTTCGCACGGGCCCAAAACCTTCCTCCGCAGGCCCCGCCAACGGCCACGCTCCCGGCGGTGCAGGTGCCCGGCCAGGCCGAGGCGCAGCGCCGCTTCGATGCCGCGGCCAGCCACACCAGCGTGGCGGTCGATGCGTTCTCCACCCCCAGCCCGCTGGTGAACCTGTCCGAGCTGCTCGCGGCCCAGGCGGGCGTGGTGGCGCTGGACCGGCAGAACTACGCGCAGGACCTGCAGATCGCGGTGCGCGGCTTCGGCGCACGCTCCACCTTCGGCGTGCGCGGGGTGCGCATCCTGGTGGACGGCATTCCGGCCACCATGCCGGACGGCCAGGGCCAGGCGGCCACCGCGCAGTTGCAGTCGGCCTCGCAGGTCGAGGTGCTGCGCGGGCCGCTGGCCCAGTTCTACGGCAACGCGGCGGGCGGCGTGCTGCAGGTCACCACGCGGGAGCCGCGCGAAGGCGGCGGCGCCGGCGCGTCGGTGGCGGCGGGCTCGTTCGGGCAGCGGCTGGTGGATGCGTCGCTCGACTTCGGCGACCGCACGCTCGGCGGGCTGGTGGATGTGTCGCACTTCGAGACCGACGGCGCGCGCGACCACAGCGCGGCGCGGCGCACGCACCTCAATGGCAAGCTGGTGGCCCGGCCCGATGCCGACACCCGGATCACTGCGTTGCTCAATCTCTACGACCAGCCCCTGGCGCAGGACCCGCTGGGCCTGACCCGGGCGCAGTTCGAGCCCGATCCGCGCCAGGCACCGGCCGTGGCGACGGACTTCGGCACGCGCAAATCCGTGGCGCAAAACCAGTTCGGCGTGGTGCTGGAGCGGCAACTGGGCGCGGCCGACAGCGTTCGGGTGCGCGCCTACGGCGGCACGCGCACGCTCACGCAATTCCTGTCGTTCAGCGGCGCCGCAGCCAGCAGCGCAGGCGGCGTCGTGGACCTGGACCGCGACTACTACGGCCTGGGCATGGCCTGGACGCACACCGTGCGGCGCGCCTCCGGCCTGCCCCTGACCTGGACGCTGGGGCTGGACGCCGACCGACTGTCCGAGCACCGCCAGGGCCGGGTCAACAACAACGGCACGCCCGGCGCGCTGCGGCGCGACGAGCAGGACCGCGCGGGCAACACCGATTGGTTCGCCCAGGTGGACGCCTGGCTCACACCCACCTGGCGCGCCGTGGCCGGGGTGCGTGCCAGCCGCGTGCGCGCGAGCGTCAACGACCGCTTCATCACTGCCGCGAACCCCGACGACAGCGGCCAGCGCACCTGGCGCCAGACCAGTCCCGTGCTGGGCCTGGTGTGGAGCGCCACCGACCAGCTCAACCTGTACGCCAACATCGGCCGCGGCTTCGAGACGCCCACCCTGGCCGAGATGGCCTACAGCACGGGCAACACCGGCCCCAACTACGGGCTGAACGCCTCGCGCAGCCGGCAGATGGAGGTCGGCGCCAAGTGGCAGGGAACGGTGCACCGCATCGACGCGGCCTGGTTCGACGCGCAAAGCCGGGACGAGATCGTGCCGGCGGCCACCGTGAACGGGCGCACCGTGTACCAGAACGCCGACCGGGTGCGCCGGCGCGGGCTGGAGCTGGCGTGGAGCGCCCAGTCCGGTGCGTTCAAGCCGCGCGTGGCCTACACGTACCTCGATGCGTTCTTCGACAGTCCCTACGCCGTGGCGGGCGGCGCCACCGTGCCCTCGGGCAACCGGCTGCCGGGCACGGCGCGCCAGACCGTGCAACTGGCGCTGGACCACGCCCTGTCGCCGGCATGGCAATGGGGCGCGACGCTGGACGTGTCCGGCAAGGTGTACGCCAACGATGTGAACACCGAGGCCGCCGCCGGATTCGCCGTGGCCGGCCTGCGGGCGGGCTATGCCTTTCGCACCGGGGACACGCGCTGGCAGGCCTGGGCGCGGCTCGATAACCTGTTCGACCGCCGCTATGCGGGCTCGCTCATCGTGAACGACGGCAACGGGCGCTTCTTCGAGCCCGCGGCGGGACGGCGCCTCATGGTGGGGCTGCGCGCGCAGTTCCTGTAGCCGCCCTGCGCGCAGGGCCCGGGTCGGCTCAGCCGCCCTCGCACGCCAGGCGCTGCTCGCCCAGGCCCGTGGCCCCCAGCCGCATCACGTCGCCCGGCCGCAGAAAGCGCGGCGCGGGCTTCTTGCCCAGCCCCACGCCGGCCGGCGTGCCGGTGAGCACGATGTCGCCTGGCTCCAGCGTCATGAACTGGCTGATGTACGACAGCACCCGGGGCACCCCGAAGATGAAGTTGCGCGTGTTCCCGTCCTGCATGCGCTCGCCGTTCACCTCCAGCCACAGGCCGATGGCGTGCGGGTCGGGCACCTCGTCGGCCGTCACCAGCCAGGGTCCGATGGGCGCGAACGTGTCGTAGGCCTTGCCTTTGTCCCACTGACCGCCGCGCTCCATCTGGTAGCTTCGTTCGGACACGTCGTTGGCCAGCACGTAGCCCGCCACATGCTACAGCGCCGCGTCTTCGGCCACATGCTGCGCGCGCGTGCCGATCACGATGCCCAGCTCCACCTCCCAGTCGGCCTTCAGCGCGCCGGGCGGGATGCGCACCGGGTCCGTGGGCCCGCTCAGCGCGGTGGTGGCTTTCATGAACAGCACGGGCTCGGCCGGCGCGGCCAGGCCCGCTTCGGCCGCATGGTCGGCGTAGTTGAGCCCCACGCAAACGATCTTGCCCACGCCCGCCACCGGGCAGCCCAGGCGCTCCGATTCGGGCACCACGGGCAGGCGCGACGGGTCCAGCGCCGCGAGGGCGGCCAGGGTGCGGGGCGACAGCTGGGCGGGGCCGATGTCGGGCAGCAGCATGGACAGGTCCCTGACAATGCCTTGCGCATCGACGAGCCCGGCACGCTCTGCGCCCGGCTGGCCATATCGGATCAGTTTCAAGGTGTCTCCTACCGGTGGAAGTTTCCAGACGCGAAAGCGGGCGACCGGCGCCCCTTCCGAAGCATCACGACCAGTAGTCGATCTCGTCCAGGCTGCGGGCGAACGCCTGCAGGTCCGGGACCTGCGGATACTCCACGTAGTAGAGGTACTCGTAGACCACCGCCTGTTGCGCGAGATCGGTCCAGCGGCCGCGCTGCGTCGTATCGTAAAGCGTCTGGAGCTTCCCGAGGTCGAAGGCCTCCTTGCCGCTCGATGCGGCCTGCGCCTTGGCGTCCTGCAGCCGCGCCGTCCGCTGCTGCTGCGCGCGCTCCCTGAGCTGCCGATGAAAAGCCAGGGCGACCTCGCCTTTGAGTTGGGTCATCTTCGATCCTGTCCATTCAGCGTGCAGTGGATTCCCAGCGCCTGGGACCACGACAGGCCGGCATATTTCTGCAAGGCTTCGCGAGCGGTCACGGCGATGGCGGCGGGCATGGCGTGCGTCAGTTGCCGGATCGTCCCGTCGTCGATCACCTGTTCGCCGATGTCGCTGGCGGGCAAGTCGGAGAGCGCCACGATCTCGGCGTATTGGTCCGCGTCGTGGATGGTCAGCTCCCCGTTCGCAACGGTCGCGACAGGCGCCTTCTCGCCCGCCGCCGACGTGCCCATCAGGTGGTAGGTGCCGATCTGCGGCTTCGCGAGGAACTGGTCGATGACGTCCAGGCGATTGCCGCGAATGGCGCAGTAGCCGGCGGCGACGGCGGCATAGGGCGGACGTGGATCGTCCCCATCGGGATCCCTTTGCAGCACACCGAGCAGCGAACGCTCCAGCGGCATGTCGATGTCGTACATCTCGACCTGGCGGCCGGTGTTCTCGGACAGTGCGATGTAGCTGGCGACTTCGTGCGCGCCGCCCAGCCGTTTATCGACCAGCATGCTGGCCGGCTTTCCGCTCGCCGTCTTCCCTGTGGCGATCTGGCGTTCCAGCCGGTCGGCGAGCACGCACGACTCCGCGTGCACGTTGGCCGGGGTCAGCCGGGCCTGGCCGGGCACCTTCCTGAGCCGCGACTTGAACGCGTCCGGATTGATGCTGCCGCCGCCGCTTTCCTGCAGGGCGTCGGCCAGGGCCGGCACGGCGGATCGAGCCAGCCGGGTCTTTCCGGCAGCCGTATTGCCGCGCAAGGCGAACAGCGTCGGATCGCAGCCCGACCGCTCCACGCATTCCGCGAAGACAGAGGCCTTGCGAAAGGAATCGTCGATCAGCGCATCGTGCAGCTTGCGGCGCTCGGGCTGCCAGTGGGCGGGATCGGCCAGGTAGGCCCATCGCCCGGGCCCTACGGGCGGCAGCGTGCCGACCGCGAACATCTCCACGGAGCCGTTGGCGTACGCGCCATTGGAGGCCGCAGAATGGGTGGTTCGCCGGGCAGGCAGGCTCCGCAGCGCCGAGATCGCCGAGCGGACGGGAGAAAGGGTCCCTCGGCCTGTGCCCTGGGGGGCGGCCCTCAATGCCGGGGAGCCGCTATATCGTTTCGATGGGGAGTTCGCCGGCAGCGAGGGGCCCGATGGCGGTCTGGTGGGAGGTTGGCGCGGCACGCGCACCCGAGCGGCAAGGCGATAAATCATTGGGCCGGCAAGTTAGCGGCTGCGACTCGGCGGCGCCTTCTCACACGCGAAGACGGGGCAGGTTCTGCGAAACCCTGCCCTACCCGTCAGCGCGGTGCCTGGGCGCCACACCGAGCCTCGCCCATCGCCAGGGCGGGCATCCGCCACGCGCCGTAATATCGGCCCCGACCCACCGCCCGCTCCCGGCTCCTTTCCGCCCCGAATCCGCCATGCCCCGTTCACCCAAGCCCCCTGCCCCCGCCACGCTGCCGCCTGCAGCGGCCGAGCGGCCCCGCCCGGCCCATCTGGCCGACCTGTTCTGGTCGTTCACCCTCCTGGCGCTGCAGGGCTTCGGCGGCGTGCTGGCCGTGGTGCAGCGCGAACTGGTGGACCGCAAGGGGTGGCTCACCAACGAGGAATTCCTCGAAGACTGGGCCGTGGCGCAGATCCTGCCGGGGCCGAACGTGGTCAACCTCGCCGTGGTGATTGGCGACCGCTATTTCGGGCTGCGTGGCGCCCTGGTGGCACTGGGGGGCATGCTGCTGTTTCCCTTGCTGCTGGTGCTGGCGCTGGCCGTGGTCTATGCGCAGTTTTCCGGGCATGCCGCCGTGAGTGGCGCCTTGCGCGGCATGGGGGCGGTGGCGGCCGGCCTGGTCGGCGGCGTGGCGCTGCGGATGGCCGGGGCCTTGCGCACGCACCCCCTGGGCCCGGTGGCCGGCTGGGCCTTCGTGGCGGCGACCTTCGGCACCATGGCGCTGCTGCGCTGGCCGCTGGCCTGGGTGCTGCCCGTGGTGGGCGGCGCGGCGTGCGCTGTCACCTGGCGGAGGATCGCCCCATGACGCCGGCCGCCACCCTCGCCCTGCAGCCGGTGGACTGGCTGAACCTGTTCCTCTACTACGCCTCGATCTCGCTGCTGGCAGTGGGTGGGGCCATTGCCGCCGCGCCCGACATGCACCGGTATCTGGTGGAACGGCAGGGCTGGATCACCGACTTGCAGTTCAACGCCTCGGTCGCCATCGCCCAGGCCGCGCCGGGCCCCAACGTGCTCTTCGTCGGCCTGCTGGGCTGGAACGTGGGCCTGAACGCCGGCGGGCCGGGCGCGGCGGGCTGGGCCGCGGCCACGCTGGGCATGGCGCTGAGCCTGGTGGGCATCATGCTGCCCAGCACGGTGCTGACCTGGCTGGCCACGCGCTGGGGCCATCGCAACAGGCACCGGCGCAGCGTGCGCGCCTTCAAGCAGGGGCTGGCGCCCGTGGTGATCGGCCTGCTGCTGGCCACTGCCTGGCTGCTCGGCAGCGTGCACCATGGCGCCGGCACCGACCTGCGCCTGTGGCTGCTGAGCGGCGCGTGCGCGCTGGTGGTGTGGCGCACGCGCCTTCACCTGCTGTGGCTGCTGGCGGCGGGTGCGGTGCTGGGGGCGCTGGGCGTTGTGTGACCGGGCGCACCCGTTGGGTGAAAGGCCTGTCTTGCACCCACGGGGCGTGAAGATTCAGCGGTCGTCTTACCGCGCCGGGTGGCGTGTGCCGTAACAATGGCTTTGGCACCGTCGCCATCGGCGTTGGTCGGGCCTCCCCGGGCCTGCTGCCGCACCCCGTGTTCTTCGTGGCCCGATCCGCATCGGGCCAGTCTTTTCCGCAATCCAAGGAGTCCCCCCATGCAATTTCGCCCCCTAGGCCGTTCGGGCCTGCAGGTTTCGCCACTGTGCTTCGGCGGCAACGTGTTCGGCTGGACGGTGGACGAGCCCACCACGTTCTCGCTGCTCGATGCCTGGGTAGACGCGGGCTTCAATTTCATCGACACCGCCGACGTGTACTCGCGCTGGGCGCCGGGGCACATGGGCGGCGAGTCCGAAGCCATGATCGGCCAGTGGCTCAAGCGCAGCGGCAAGCGCGACCGCATCGTGCTGGCCACCAAGGTGGGCAAGGACATGGGCGATGGCAAGGTGGGTCTGGGCAGCGACTACATCCGCCGCGCGGTGGACGACTCGCTGCGGCGCCTGCACACCGACGTGATCGACCTCTACCAGTCTCACGATGACGATGCCGGTACCCCGCTGGAGGAAACCCTGGGCACCTACGCCGACCTGATCCGCGAGGGCAAGGTGCGCGCGATCGGCGCCTCCAACCATTCCGCGAAGCGCCTGGCCGAGGCCCTGGACACCAGCGAGCGCCTGGGCGTGCCGCGCTACGAAAGCCTGCAGCCGCTGTACAACCTGTATGACCGCGACGTGTTCGAGAAAGAGCTGCGCCCCCTGTGCCTGGAAAAGGGCGTGGGCGTGATCAACTTCTACGCGCTGGCCGCCGGCTTCCTGACCGGCAAGTACCGCAGCGCGGCGGACGTGGACAAGAGCCCGCGCGGCGCCAAGGTGGTGCAGACCTACCTGAACGACCGGGGCCTGCGCATCCTGGCCGAACTCGACCAGGTGGCCGAGCGCTATGAGGTCACCCCCGGCCAGGTGGCGATCGCGTGGCAGATGGCGCAGCCCGGCATCACCGCGCCCATCGCCAGCGCATCGTCGCTGGACCAACTGCAGGAACTGGTGCAGGCCGCCAGTCTGAAGCTGGATGCGGATGCGCTCGAATCGCTGAGCCAGGCCAGCGCCGAAGCGGCCTGAGGACCCTGAAGGCCATCAAGCGGGTTCGCCGACCGCCGCATGGGCGGCGGGCACTCTGCCGCCGCCCTGCCCGCCTTCTCCCGCCAAGGCCTGCAATCCCTGCCGATGCGCCACCAGCGCCTGCACGGTCGTGCACAGCAGACCGTGGGCCTGGGCGAACCGCGCCACGTCCGCACCGCGGGCCATGCTGCCATCCGGATTCATCAGCTCGCACAGCACCCCGGCGGGTGCGCGGCCGGCCAGGCGCGCCAGATCCACGGCCGACTCGGTGTGGCCGGTGCGCTCCAGCACCCCGCCAGGGCGTGCCACCAGCGGAAAGACATGGCCGGGGCTGACGATCTGGGGTGCACCGCCCGGCGCCGGTACCTGCAGGGCGCAGCGGATCGTCTGCACCCGGTCGGCCGCCGACACGCCCGTGCTCACGCCATGGGCCGCCTCGATGGACTGGGTGAAGGCGGTGGCGAACGAGGACCGGTTGACCTCCACCATCGGCCGCAGGCCCAAGGCGCCCGCGTGCCCGGGCGTGAGGCACAGGCAGACGATGCCGCTGCCCTCGCGGATCATCAGGGCCATGGTGGCTTCGGTGATGTTGTCGGCCGCGCAGACGAGGTCGGCCTCGTTCTCGCGGTCGGCATCGTCCATGACGAGCACGGGACGGCCCGCGGCAATGGCGGCGATGACCTCGGGCATGGGCGCCAGCTGCACGCCGTGATCGACGGCCACGGCCACAGGCGTGGAAGGGGAAGGGGAAGAGGAAGAAAAAACGGAAACGGCGGTGTTCATGAAACGCTCCTGGAAGGTGAGGAAACGCCTCAAGGCATGCAAGAAGCACCGGCGCACGCCCGAATGGCAGGCGCGCGCAGGCACCAGGGCGCGCATGGCTGCGCACCCCATCTTCTTTCATCCGGACTGTGACCGTCGGCCCCAGACTGAACGGGCCAGGAACTGTGTTCCTTGGAGCCGCGTCGCACTGGGTCTGCTGACCTCCGCCCATCCCGAAGGACGCATGCGGAGCGCTCGCGGGCTCGCGGCGCGGGGAGACCTCCCGCACCGCCTACCGCCGGTGGGGAATTCCACCCCGCCCTGAAGACCGGGCGATTATCGCGGCGCTGCCCCCGGTGACGTGTCGCGTGCGGGGCGATCCCGGCCCATCAGCAGGGGCAAGACTTCGGCCGACGGACCGCGCAGCACCGCATGGGCCGTGCTGTCGAGTTCGCTCGGCGCCGGGTTGACGATGACCACGCGCGCCCCGATGCGCCGGGCCATGTGGGCGAGGCCGGCCGCTGGATACACGGCGCCGGCCGTGCCCACGACCAGCATCAGGTCGCAGGCGCTGACCGCCTCCTCCGCCTGGCCGAGGATGTCGATCGGCAGCGATTCGCCGAACCACACCACGGCCGGGCGCACGAGATTGCCGCAGGTGGCGCAGCGCGGCGGTGCGCCGGCCTCGGCGTGGGCCAGATCGCAGCAGCCGCGCGGATCGTCCAGCCAGCGGTTGCCACGCAGCTCGCCGTGCAGGCACAGCACGCCCTCGCTGCCGGCCATCTGGTGCAGGCCATCCACGTTCTGCGTGACCAGCGTGAGGCGGCCGGGATGGCGCCGGGCAAAGTCCGCCAGCGCCCGGTGGCCCGCATTGGGCTGCACGCCCTGCAGCAGCGCGCGGCGGTGCTCGTACCAAGCCCAGACACCCGCGGGATCGGCGCGAAAGCCGGGCTCGCTGGCCATGTCTTCGGGGCGCACCTGCGCCCACAGCCCGGTCTGCGCGTCGCGGAACGTGGGCACGCCGGACTCGGCGCTCACGCCCGCGCCGGTTAGCACCACGATGCGCTGCGCGGCATCGACCCAGGCGATGGCGGTGCTCAGGTCGCCCGAGCCGCTCCACGCGACGTCGGGGGCTGGCACGCGCGGCATGGCGAAAAGACCGGGTTCAGGCGGTGCGCTGGCGCAGGGCCTCGTACAGGCACACGCCGCTGGCCACCGACACGTTCAGGCTCTCCACCGCGCCCTTCATGGGGATGGAGACCAGCTCGTCGCAGGTCTTGCGCGTGAGCTGGCGCATGCCGTCGCCCTCCGCGCCCAGCACCAGGGCCACGGGGCCTTTCAGGTCCACCTGGTAGATGGTCTTGGGCGCATCGTCGCTGGTGCCGATGCACCAGATGTTGCGTTCCTTGAGCTCGTTCAGGGTGCGCGCGAGGTTGGTCACCATGAAATACGGCACCGTCTCTGCGGCACCGCTGGCCACCTTGGCCACCGTGGCGTTCAGGCCCACCGCGTGGTCCTTGGGCGCGATCACGGCCTGCGCGCCGGCGCCGTCGGCCACCCGCAGGCAGGCACCCAGGTTGTGCGGATCGGTCACGCCGTCCAGCACCAGCAGCAGGGGCTGGGCGACGCCGGAGGCTTCCAGGTCTTCGAGCAGCTCGTCGAGGGAGGTGGCCAGGGCCACCGGCTCCACCCGCGCCGCCACACCCTGGTGGCCCTGGCTGCCTGCCAGCTTGGCGATGCGCGCGCTGTCGGCTTCGATGAGGCGCGCGCCGGCGGCGTTGGCGCGGTCGAGGAACTGGCGCATGCGGGCATCGCGCCGCGTGGCCTCGTAGTAGATCTCGATGATGGATTGCGGCGCGGTCTTCAGGCGCACGCCGACGGCGTGGAAGCCGAAGAGGACTTTGGGGCTGGACATGCGGGGATTATCCGCGCCACGGGCCGACAGCCCGATTGCTATTTATTTGATAGCAACCAAGGCATGCAATATCCCGGCACAAGGCACAAACGGCCCAAAGCCCTCACGAAAACCTCAGGCCTCGGACACGCGCCCCGCGTCGATGGTGATGCGCCGCTCGCACTGCGCGGCGATGCCCCGGTCGTGCGTGACGAGCACGAGCGTAGTGCCCTGCTCGCGGTTCAACTCGAACATCAGCCGCATGATGGTCTCGCCCGTGGCGAAGTCCAGGCTGCCGGTGGGTTCGTCGGCCAGCAGCACGGCCGGCTCGACCACGAAGGCGCGCGCCAGCGCCACGCGCTGCTGCTCGCCGCCCGACAGCACCTTGGGGTAGTGCGACAGGCGCTGGCCCAGCCCCACGCGCCCCAGCATGTCGGCTGCGAGTTTGCGTGCGTCGCGGCGATCGGCCAGCTCCAGCGGCAGCATGACGTTCTCCAGCGCGGTCAGGTTGCCCATGAGCTGGAAGCTCTGGAACACGAAGCCCACTTTCTGCGCGCGCAGCGCGGCGCGGGCATCTTCGTCGATGGCGAACAGGTCCTGCCCATCCAGGCGCACGGTGCCGCGGGTGGGCGTATCGAGCCCCGCGATGATCGACAGCAGCGTGCTCTTGCCCGAGCCCGAGGCGCCCACGATGGCCGCGGTTTCCCTCGCAGCCAGCCGGAAATCGATATCCCGCAGAATGTCGAGGGTGCCGGTCGAGTCCGTCACCGACTTGTGCACGTGCTCCACGGCGATGATGGGGTGGGTGGGCAAGGAAGGAGTTTCCGACATGAAAGGTGCTTTGCTGTGAATCGAAATCTGTTGTACCGGCGTCACTTTATCGCGGCCCTGGCGGCCGGCGCGGCCGCAGGGCTTTGTGCCCCTGCTGCGCTGGCCGCTGCGGCGGCCAAGCCGGTCATCCTGGTGGTGGGCGATTCGCTGAGCGCCGAGTACGGACTGGCCCGCGGCACGGGCTGGGTGGCACTGCTGGAAAAGAAGCTGGCCGAAGAGAAGATCGACGCCACGGTCGTGAACGCCAGCGTGAGCGGCGACACCACCTCGGGGGGCCGCTCCCGCCTGCCGGCCCTGCTGACCCAGCACCGGCCCAGCCATGTGGTGATCGAGCTGGGCGGCAACGACGCCCTGCGCGGGTTGCCTCTGCAGAACACCGCCGACAACCTGAAGGCCATGGCCCAGGCGGCCAAACAGTCGGGCGCCAAGGTCCTCATCGTGGGGATGCAGGTGCCGCCCAACTACGGCACCGATTACGCGAAACGTTTTGCCGGCACCTTCGCCAGCGTGGCCAAGGACACCCAGTCGGCGCTGGTGCCCTTCCTGCTCAAGGGCGTGGCCGATGCGGCCGACCCGACCGCCATGTTCCAGCCCGACCGCATCCACCCCAAGGCCGAGGCCCACCCGGCCATGCTGGCCAACGTGTGGCCCGAGCTGCGCAAGCTGCTGCGCTGACGGGCGGCGCCCTGGCGGGCCCGGTCGCCGGGCGGAGCGCCTGGACCTGGGCCGGCGGTGCGGCTGCAGCGGGCCGTTAAGGGATCAGGCCGCAGGCGCGTTGCCGTCGGCGGGCGGTGCGCTCTGCTGGCCGTCGTCCTGCGCGGGGCCTTCGCGCGGGTCGTCCTTGCGGTGGGACTTGGCTTGCGCCTTCTCTTCTTTTTTCTTCTTCTTGGCGAGCTCGCGCTGGCGCTTTTCGTATCCGTAGTTGGGTGTTGCCAAGGTAGTACCTTCCTGAATTGAAGCGGTCAATGTAACAGCATGCCCTCAAGGCCCCGGGTGTCCCGGCCGCTGCGCCGCACCGGGCGCAGCCACCGGACTCCCCAGGGCGTCAGGGTGGGGGAAAGGCATGCGCCAGGGCCTGCGCCAGATCGCGGCGGAGATCGGCTTCGGCCTCCAGCCCGATCGAAAAACGGACCACGGTGCCGGGCACGAGCTGCGGCGTCGGGCGGCTGCGCATGGTCGCCAGCTCGTACGGCACGACCAGGCTCATCGGTCCGCCCCAGCTGTAGCCCAGCTTGAAATATTGCAGCCGGTCGCAGAAAGCGTCCACCTGCGCCTGGGAGTACCGGGGGTCGATCACCACGCTGAACAGACCCGCCGCGGCGCCCTCCCCGCCATCGGCCGCGCACAGCGCACGCCATTGGTCGTGTCCGGGCGACCCTGCAAGCGCGGGGTGCAGCACCTGGGCCACCGCGGGCTGCTGCGCCATCCAGCGGGCGAGCGCGCGCGCCGCCATGTCGTGGGCGCGGTAGCGCAGGCCGATGCTGGGCAGCGAGCGCAGCACGGATTCGACGTCGTTCGCGCCCACGCCCAGCCCCAGGCGCATGTGGCACAGCTTCATGCGCAGGTGCAGGCCTTGGTCCCGCGTGACGATGCTGCCCATGAGCACGTCACCGCCGCCGCTGGGGTATTTGGTGAGCGCATGCACCGACACATCCACGCCCCACCGGCCGTCGCCCCGCAGATCGAACGGCGCGAACGCCAGACCCGCGCCCCAGGTGTTGTCCAGGGCGCAGACCACGCCGCGCTCGCGGCAGATGCGCACCTGCTCGATCAGGTCGGGGAACTCCAGGGTCACCGAGCCCGGCGCCTCCAGCCACACCAGCCGCGTCGCAGGCGTGATCCGGGCGGCGAGGTCGGCAGGGTCCATCGGGTCGTACAGCACGTGGCGGATGCCATAGTGGGCCAGTTCCACCTCGGCCAGCGCCTTGTTCGGGCCATAGGCGTTGTCGGGAATGAGCACCTCGTCGCCGGCGCGCAGCAGCGCCAGCGAGACATTGGCGATGGCGGCGAGGCCGCTGGGCACCAGCAGGCACTGCTTGCCGCCCTCCAGTTCGCACAGGCGCTCTTCCAGCTGGTAGCTGGTGGGGGTGCCGTGCAGGCCGTAGGTGTAGCTGGTCTTGTCCTTCCATTCGCGCGCGCGCATGGCCGCCACATTGGGGAAGATGACCGTGGAGGCCTTGTAGACCGCAGGCTGCGGCGCGGCGAAGCCCGCAGGGGGCACGTAGTCGTGGTGGACGATGCGGGTAGCGAGGTCGGCGGGTGAAGTCATGGCCGCCATGGTAGCGCCCAGCGCACCCGCCGAGGGTGGGCCGGGCGGCGCACGGTCGATGGCCCTGGCACCCGTGCCGGATTGGCAGAAGCCGAGCCGGAGATCAGCCGGCGTTGGAGATGGTCAGTTGGTTGACCACCGAGTTCACGCCCTGCACGTTCTGGGCGATGTTCGTGGCGCGCTCGCTGGCCTGCTTGGATTTGACCGGACCGTTCAGCGTCACGATGCCGTTGCGGGTGTCCACGTCGATCTTGACGGCGCTCAGCTCCGCGTCCTGGGCCAGGCCGGCGGACACCTTGGCCGTGATGCCGGCATCGTCCATCACCGCGGCGGCGCGCTCGGCGGCCTGGCGGGTCGCATCGCCGGCTTCATTGGCGGCGGCTTCCATCTTGCGCTGGGCGTCGGAGGCCACCTGTCCGCTCTTGGCGACGGCGGAGTCGATCTGCTGGCCCACCGTGCGGTCATCGGCCTTGTCGCAGGCGGCCAAGCCGAAAGCCAGCAGCGTGGCCGAAAGAATGCTCACCATCCGGTGGGAAGGGCTTTGGGGAGTGCGGGTTGCGTTCATGGGAGGCCTCCTTGCAGGAAATGGGGGAATCTGGTGGGCACTTTAGGTTTGAGGCGCCATGCGCCCGGTGGGAAGGCGCCGAAGCTAGCGTAGGACAAGGCAGTCGAGATGCCGCTGGCGCCCGCCCGCCGCCGCGCGACAATCGCGGGATGCGCCTGCAGTCCCTTTCCCGATGGTTTCCTTTCCTGGCCTGGCCCCGTCCGGACCGCCACCTGATGCGGGGGGAGTTCTGGGCCGGAATGACGGTCGGCCTCATGCTGGTGCCCCAGGGGGTGGCCTATGCAGCGCTGGCGGGCATGCCGGTCATCACCGGCATCTACGCGTCGCTGGTGCCGGCGTTGATCGCGGTGCTGTGGAGTTCCTCCACCCGCCTGGGCGTGGGGCCCACCGCACTGACCAGCCTGTTGATCGGCGCGTCGCTCACCGGCCTGGCGGAGCCCGGCAGCGCGCACTGGGTGGCGCTGGCCGCCTGGATGGCACTGCTGTCGGGCCTGCTGCAGATGCTGCTGGGGGTGGCGCGGTTCGGCTGGCTGCTCAATCTGGTCACCTCGCCCGTGCTCAACGGCTTCACCCAGGCGGCAGCTCTGCTCATCCTGGCCTCCCAGTTGCCGGACCTGCTGGGGCTGCGCACCACCTGGAACGCGCTGGCCGTGTCGCCGTCGCTGCACCATTTCGACCTGACGGCCGCGGCATTCGGCCTGGGCAGCCTGGGGCTGCTGGTGGCCGCGCGGCGCTGGCGCGCCACGTTTCCGGCGGCCATCGTGATCGTCGGGCTGGCGGCCCTGGTCAGCTGGGCGATCGGCTACGCCGACCACGACGGCGCCGTGGTCGGCCACCTGCCCGCCGGGCTGCCCCAGCCCTACTGGCCCGGCTGGCTGTCGTGGGACGAGTTCGGCGCGCTGGTGCTGCCTGTGCTGGTGGTCACGCTCGTGAGCTTCCTGGAGACCGCCTCCAGTGCCAAGGTCGAGCACCAGCAGGGCGGCACGCGCTGGAACGAGAACCAGGACCTGATCGCGCACGGCCTGGCCAAGATGAGTTCGGGACTGTGCGGCAGCTTCGCCACGAGCGCGTCGTTCTCGCGCTCGGCGATCAACCTCTACGCGGGCGCCAAGAGCGGCTGGGCCACCCTTTTCGCCCTGGCGCTGGTGCTGGCGGTGCTGCTGTGGCTCACCCCGGCGCTGTACCACGTGCCCCATTCGGTGCTGGCGGCGGTGGTGGTGACGGCGGTGACCAGCCTCATCAAGCCCGGCACGCTGCTGCGGCTGTGGCGCGTGTCGCGGGTGGAGACGGTCATCGGCGGCGTCACCTTCGCGCTGACCCTGGCGACGGCGCCGCGCATGTACTGGGGCGTGCTGGTGGGCCTGGTGCTGAACCTGGGGCACTTTCTCTATCAGCGCCTGCACCCGCGCATCATTGAGGTGGCCCCGCACCCGGACGGCAGCCTGCGCGACCGCCACCTGTGGCTTTTGCCGCCCATCGCGCCGGGGCTTTTCGCCCTGCGGATGGATGCCGAACTGGACTTCGCGTCCGCCGCGGCCCTGGAACGCCGCATCGCCGAGCACTGGGCCGCCCACCCGGAGATTCGGCACCTGTGCCTTTTTGCGCAACCCATCAACCGCATCGACGTGACGGGCGTGGAAACCTTCGCCCGCCT
Organism: Acidovorax sp. SUPP2825; assembly: GCF_030158995.1. NCBI lineage: Bacteria > Pseudomonadati > Pseudomonadota > Betaproteobacteria > Burkholderiales > Comamonadaceae > Acidovorax > Acidovorax sp. SUPP2825. The sequence continues at coordinate 144,591 of NZ_BQXK01000010.1, forward strand.
GCGCACACTGGCCGCCTCCCGCGGGGGGCAACTGCACGTGAGCGGCATCAAACTGCCAGTGGAACAGGTGCTGCGCCGCGCCGGGCTTCTGGAAGCGGGACCGGGTCTTGCACTCTACCGCACCGATGCGCAGGCACTGGCGGTGTTGCAACAATTAACGGAATGAGCCAGGATCGCAGGGGTCAGAAGCCAACCCCGCTGCTACACTCGGTACATACTGTTTGTTGCATTTTGTGACTGAATCTGCGACCCCTCAATTCGTGAACCTGCGCGACCTGCGCCTGACGACAGCGCATGCGTTGGTTGCACAGGCCGCGGGCTCAGAAGCTGCTTTGCCCTCCGACACGCCACTGCACTACCTGCAGGGCTTGATCGATGGCCTGTGCGAGCTGTCGCTCAAGGATCCCCTCACCGGGCTGGCCAACCGGCGCCACTTCCGCACCGTGCTGGAGCGCGAGATCGACCGCGTCACCCGGGCGGGCGAGGCGGCGCTGCTGCTCATGCTCGACATCGACAATTTCAAGCGGGTGAACGACACCTACGGCCATCTGGCCGGAGACATCGTGCTGCAGTCGGTGGCACGCACCCTGAACGGCTGCGTGCGCCCCATGGACACCCTGGCCCGGTACGGCGGCGAAGAGTTCGCCGTGGTGCTGCCGGCCTGCCAGGCGGGCTTCGGCCGCGTGGTGGCGGAACGCATCCGCCGCGCGATCGAGCGCACGCCGGTGCGCATCTCGCCCTCCGTCGATCTCAACGTCACCGTCAGCATCGGCGGGGCTTTCGCCCTGCAATGGATCCGCAGCACGACGCTCCTGTGGAGCGAGCGTGCCGACAGCCAGCTCTATAAAGCCAAGATGGCCGGCCGCAACCGCGTCAGCATCGAAGAACAGCCGGACAGCACCGTCAGTGCCGAAGAGAAGAGCCTGCTCTTCGGCCCGCTATACACTCCGTCGGGATGGGGCGATCTGCCACCGCCCATGGATTCCACAGGCAGCGCCTATTGAAAGCCCAGAGATGACCGACGCGCTGTCCCCGCAACCCACCACACCCGCCGGCCCCAACATGCCTGCGCGCACCGCTAGCCCGCCGCCTGGCGCCCGCATCATCGCCATCACGAGCGGCAAGGGCGGCGTGGGCAAGACTTTCGTTTCCGCCAACCTGGCGGCCGCCCTCACCCGTCGCGGCCACCGCGTGCTCGTGCTCGATGCCGACCTGGGCCTGGCCAACCTCGACGTGGTGCTGAACCTGCACCCCAAGGTGACGCTGCACGACGTGTTCACCGGCAAGGCCGACCTGGACGATGCCGTGATCGACGCGCCCGGCGGCTTTTCGGTCGTGCTGGCCGGTTCCGGCATGGTCGAGTACTCGCGCCTCACCCCCGAGGTGCGCAGCGAATTTTTGAACGTGATCCAGACCCTGGCGCCGCGCTTCGACGTGATCCTGCTGGACACCGGCGCGGGCATCTCCGACGTGGTGCTGTTCTCGGTGTCGCTCGCGTCCGAGGTGCTGATCGTCGCCACGCCCGAGCCCACCTCCCTCACCGACGCCTACGCCGCGATCAAGGTGCTGGCCACGCAGCAAAAGCGCCAGCACGTGCGCATGGTGGTCAACCAGGCCGCGCGCCCCGGCGACGGCCGCGCCATCACGAGCCAGCTGCAGCAGGTGCTCGACCGCTTCGTGAGCACCGAATCGGGCCGCTCCATGCGCTTGCTGCACATGGGCGACATCCCGGCCGACACGTCGGTGCGCGATGCCGTCATGCGGCGCCAGCTGCTGCTGATGCAGATGCCCGGCTGCCCAGCGGCGCTGGCCATTGCCCAGCTGGCCAACAAGATCGACACCGCGCTGCTCACCCCCGCCAGTTAGCCGAACGCCGGGGCCACGCCGTTGGCCGTCCGGCCCGCCTGCCATGCCCGAGTCCACCGTGAACGACGTTCTCAATATCTCCTGCTACCTGTTCGTGCCCCTGCCGGACGCGGCCGAGCTGCGCGACCTGCTGCACGCGCGGGCCGAGGCGGCCCACCTCAAGGGCACCATCCTGCTGGCCGAGGAAGGCATCAACCTGTTCCTGGCCGGGCCGGCGACGGCGGTGCGCGGCTTCATCGATGCGTTGAAGGCGGACGCGCGCTTCGAACCCCTGGCCCCCAAGGAAAGCTGGTCGGCCACGCAGCCGTTTCGCAAGATGCTGGTGAAGGTCAAGCGCGAGATCATCCGCATGGACCACCCCACCATCCGCCCGTCGAACGGCCGGGCGCCCGCGGTGGACGCGCCCACCCTGCGCCGCTGGCTGGCGCAGGGGCACGACGACGCGGGCCGGCCGGTGGTGACGCTGGACACGCGCAATGCCTTCGAGGTGGACCAGGGCACGTTCGACAACGCCATCGACTGGCGCATCGACAAGTTCACCGAGTTTCCGCCGGCGCTGCGCGAGCACAAGGCCGAGTTCGCGGGCAAGACGGTGGTGAGCTTTTGCACGGGCGGCATCCGCTGCGAAAAGGCCGCCATCCTGATGCGCGAGGAAGGCATCGACAACGTCTACCAGCTCGAAGGCGGCATCCTCAAGTACTTCGAGGAAACCGACGGAGCGCACTACCACGGCGGCTGCTTCGTGTTCGACGAGCGCCGGGTGCTGGCGAACGACCTGTCGACGCAGCCGGAATCGGCCGCAGAGCCGAACGCTATCAAAATGTGAGCTGCCGGAGCATGATTTCCTAGGGCATCGGGCTGTTTTGGCCCGATGTTTCCAGTTCAGGGCTTGAAGCGCCGCTCCGGCAGCGGAATCCATTCGGTCTCGCCGGGCACGTGGCCCATGCGCTGGGCGTCCCAGTCGTCGGCGGCCTGCACGATGCGGTCCTTGCGGCTCGACACGAAATTCCACCAGATGTGGCGCGGGGCATCCAGCGCGTCGCCGCCGATCACCATCAGCCGCACCGCCCGGTCCGGCGCGCGGAGCGCGGCGCCGGCGCCCGTCTCCAGCACAGCCAGCGTGTGGGCCGCGAACGGCTCGCCGTCGAGCAGCAGGTCGCCGTCCACCGCATAGATCGCCATTTCCTGCGCCAGGGGCGGCAGGGTCAGCGCACCGCCGGCGGCCAATTGCACGTCGAGGTACAGCGTGGGCGACAGCGTCGCCACGGGCGAGGTATGGCCGAACGCCTGGCCGATCAGCACGCGCACCGTGGCGCCTTCGTGCGACAGCTCGGGAATGTCGGCGGCCGGCGTGTGCACGAAGCTGGGTGCGTCGTCCTCGCTGGCCATCGGCAGCGCCGCCCACAGCTGTATGCCATGGTTCACATAGCTGCGGTCGCGCAGCGCATCGGGCCGCCGCTCGGAGTGCACGATGCCGCGCCCCGCGGTCATCCAGTTGATGGCACCGGGTTCGATCTGCTGCAGCGAGCCCAGGCTGTCCCGGTGCACGATGGCACCGTCGAACAGGTAGGTGACGGTGGCCAGGCCGATGTGCGGGTGGGGCCGCACGTCGTATTCGGACGCCGGCTCCACGGTCACCGGCCCGAAATGGTCGAAGAAGACGAAGGGCCCAACGGAGCGGCGCTGCAGCGATGGCAGGAGCCGGCGCACGGTGAATCCGCCGCCCAGGTCCTTGTCGTGCCCCTTCAGGATGGCCGGCCCGCTCATGGCATGCGCTCCACGGCGGTGGTGATCTCGGTGGTGACGCTGGTCATCAGCTTGTGCACCGGGCACTTGGCGGCCACGGCCTCCAGCTCCGCGATCTGGGCGTCGGTGAGATCGCCGCTCACCTGCAGGCGGGCAGCCAGGCGGTAGGTGCCGCTGCGCTCGGCCGAGGCGTCGCGGTCGATCACCGTGTGCACATCGTCCACCGCCATGCCCTTGCGGCGCGCGTACCACAGCACGGTGAGCGCCTTGCATGCGCCGAGCGCGGCGTCGTACAGGTCGTGCGGATTGGGGCCGGTGTCATCGCCGTCCTCGGCCACGGTGCCGTCCACGACAAGGCGATGCCCGCGAACCGTCAGGGTCTGCGCCAGCGGTGCGCCGGCAATGCGCCGCAATTCGAGGGTCATGGGAAGGTTCCGGTGAGGGGAGGGATCGAGGGGATGGGCCGGCCAATCTATCAGCCGTGCAGGCGGCGCGCAATCTCCGCCACGCGTGCGCCGTACGACCGGCCCGTGTCCAGGTCGCCCTGGAGCATCTCCTGCACGCTGGCGTCGGAGGGCGACTGGGCCAGCACGCCGACCGAGCCGCCCAGGTTGTTCAGGTCGTTGCGGGTGGCGGCCTTGGAGTTGCTGGGCAGCAAGCCCAGGCTCACCCAGATGCCGCCGTGCTGCGACGCCAGGGTGTGCAGGTAAGCCAGCGTGCCCTGCTTGTCGCCGTTCAGGCTGGCGCTGTTGGTGAAGCCGCCGAACACCTTGTCCTGCCAGCTGCGGCCGAACCAGGCCTTGGAGGAGGCATCGGCGAATTTCTTGAACTGCCAGCTCGGGCCGCCCATGTACGTGGGCGTACCGAACAGGATGCCATCGGCCGCCTGCAGGGTGTCCCAGCCGCCTTCGGGCAGGTTGCCATCGGCATCGATGGCAACGAGCTGCGCGTTCGCGCCTTCGGCCACGGCCTGGGCCAGGCGCTGCGTGTGGCCATAGCCGGAATGAAAGACCACTGCGATTTTTGCCATGATGAAGAACTCCTCGAACGGGTGGTTGGATGAAGAAAAAAGAGAGGGGACAGGGAGAGAAAGAAAACGAAAGTCGGCCGATTCTCAGGCCGCCAGGTCGAACACCAGCACTTCCGCCTGCGTGCCCTGCCCGAAGGCCAGCAGGGGCTCGTGCTCGGCGAAGGCCGCATCGCCGGCCGCCAGGGCAAGCCCGTTGACCTGCAGCGCCCCGCGCACCAGTTGCACGTAGCCCTTGCGGCCGGGTGGCAGCGCCAGCGTGGCGGCCTCCGACCCATCGAACAGGCCGGCGTACAGGCGGGCATTCGCATGGACGGTGAGCGAGCCGCACGCGCCATCGGGCGAGGCCAGCAGTCGGAGCACGCCGCGCTTGTCCGCATCGGCGAAGGTCTTTTGCTCGTATTCCGGGGCGATGCCGCGGGCATCCGGCTCCAGCCAGATCTGCAGGAAATGGGTGGAGCGCCCGGGGGCATGGTTGAACTCGCTGTGCGTCACCCCGGTGCCGGCGCTCATGCGCTGCACGTCGCCCTGGGGAATGCCCCGCACGTTGCCCAGGCTGTCCTTGTGCGCCAGTTCGCCGCACAGCACGTAGCTCAGGATTTCCATGTCGCGGTGGCCGTGGGTGCCGAAGCCGGTGCCCGGCGCGATGCGGTCTTCGTTGACGACGCGCAGGCTGCCATAGCCCATGTAGCGGGGGTCGTAGTAGCCGGCGAACGAAAAGCTGTGGTACGACTGCAGCCAGCCATGGTCGGCATGGCCCCGGTCTTGGGATTTTCGGACGGTCAGCATGGGCGGCGGGTGTTCATTCGGTGCAGCGACTTTAGAAGCACGGTGCGGCTTGCAAGCCCAAGCGGATTGAAGGCATCATTCAAAATCTTTGAAGCCCAGCCGCACCCACCATGCAAAATGCCCGCGATGCCCTGACCCCCGACAGCCTGGCGATGCTGCAGGTCATTGCCGACACCGGCAGCTTCGCCGCGGCGGCGCGGCGGCTGGGACTGGTGCCCAGCGCCCTCACCTACCGCGTGCGCCAGATCGAGGACGCGCTCGACGTGCTGCTGTTCGACCGCAGCGCGCGGCAGGCGCGCCCGACGGAGGCCGGCACCGAACTGCTGCGCGAAGGCGCGCGCCTGCTCGAAGAAGTGGACGCGGTGGCGCACCGCGTTCGCCGCGTCGCCACGGGCTGGGAGCCGCAGCTGACCATCAGCGTGGACGGCATCATCTCGCCCACCACCCTGCTGGAGCTGACCGAGGCGTTCTACGCCATGGAGCCACCCACGCGGCTCAAGCTGCGCACCGGCATCCTGTCGGGCACGCTGGAGATGCTGACCTCGGGCCGGGCCGACCTGGCCATCGGCGTGGCGGTCAACGCCTCCACCGTCTCCGGCCTGCAGCAGGAGACGATGGGAGAGGTGGAGTTTCTCTACGCCATCGCGCCCCACCACCCACTGGCCGCTGCACAGGAGCCCATCACCGACACCGTGCTGCGCATGCACCGCGCCGTGGCCGTGGCCGATTCCGCGCAGCGCGGCAGCGTCACCATGGGCCTGCTCGGGGGGCAGGATGTCTTCACCGTGGACAGCATGCAGGCCAAGCTGCAGGCGCAGCTGCGCGGGCTGGGCGGCGGGTTCATCCCAGAGCCCATGGCCCGCCCCTACCTGGAGGCGGGGCGCCTCGTGACACGCCGGGTGGCCCGCGCACGGCGCAATGTGCAGTTGCACTACGCCTGGGGCGGGCCCGGCCACAGCGCGCCGGGCCGGGCGCTGCAGTGGTGGCTGTCCCAACTGCAAAGCCCCGCCACGCGCAAGGCACTGCTCGAAAACCATCATCATTTCTAGCGCACGAAGCCACGCGGCCAAGGGCCGCGCGTGTAGAGTGGGCCTTGTTTCACTGCTCCTGAACTTCGCTTCCGAAAGGCCCGGCCCCATGCCCCCAGCACCTGCCCAACGATCCAAGCAACGGCTGCGACGCAGCCCCTCCACGGAGACCCCGGCCCCATCCCCCGAGCCTTCGGCACCGGCCCGCCGCTTCGCCGTCATCGGTGCCGGCATGGCGGGCATCGTGTGCGCCCGCACGCTGGTCCAGGCAGGCCATGAGGTCACGGTGTTCGAGAAGGCCCCCCATGCCGGCGGACGCACCACCACGCTGGACACGGCCTTCGGCAGCTTCGATGCCGGCGCACAGTATTTCACCGTGCGCGACTCGCGCTTCGAACGGGCCCTGGAAACCGTGCCCGGCCTGTGCCGGCCCTGGAGCGCCAACACCGTGCGCGTGCTCGATGCGGCAGGCCGCGTGGCCGCCGCGGCGCCACCGCCGGGCGAGCCCCACTGGGTCGCCAGCCCTGGCATGCAATCGCTGGTGGATGCCTGGTCGCGGCCGCTGTCGCAGGCCGGCCGCCTGCTCACCAGCTGCCGCGTGACCCGCATCGAACGCGACCCCATGGACGGCAAGCGCTGGCAACTGCGCACCGAGTCGCCCGATGGCGCGGCGCAGGTGCATGCGGGGTTCGACGTGGTGCTGCTCGCGCAGCCCTCCGTGCCGGCGCTGGCGCTGCTGCAGGCCTCCGGCACCGCGTCGGGCACGACCGTCGCGCCATCGCTGCACGCACCGCTGGCCCAGGTCACCATCGCCCCCTGCTGGACCCTCATGCTGGCGTTTCCCCAGGCGGTGCGGCCGGGCCTGACCACGCTGGGGCCGCAGTGGAACGCGGCGCGCAGCACCCACCACCGCATCGCCTGGCTGGCGCGCGAGTCCTCCAAGCCCGGGCGCGGCCCGGTGGAGCGCTGGACCGTGCAGGCCAGCCCCGCGTGGTCGCGGGAGCACCTGGAGGACGGCGAAGCCCGGGTGCAGGCCAAGCTCACCAAAGCGTTCTCCGAGGTGACCGGCATCCGCGCCGAGCCCGCGCACGCCGAGGTCTGCCGCTGGCGCTATGCGCAAACGCTCGCGCCGCTGGGCCGCTCGCACCTGTGGGATGCCAAGGCCGGCATCGGCCTGTGCGGCGACTGGTGCCTGGGCCATCGCCTGGAAGATGCGTTCGTCTCGGGACTGGAACTCGCCCTCGCGGTGGCATGACGCTGGGCGCCCTCTCCCGCTACATCGGCCGTTTCGCGCCGTCGCCCACGGGCCCGCTGCATGCGGGCTCGCTGGTGGCGGCGCTGGCCAGTTGGCTGGACGCGCGTTCGGCGCACGGGGGGCGCGGCGGGCAATGGCTGGTGCGCATCGAAGACGTCGACACCCCGCGCTGCGCGCCTGGGGCCGACGCCATCATCCTGTCCCAGCTGGCCGATTGCGGCCTGCTGCCGGATGGCCCGGTGATGCGGCAATCGGAGCGTGGCCTGCCGTACCAGCAAGCGCTGGACCGCCTGCTCGCCCAGGGCCAGGCCTACCCCTGCGCCTGTTCGCGCAGCGACATCGAGCAGGCCCAGGCGCGGCTCGGCCATGTGCGCCAACCCCATGTGGAGCTGCCCTACCCCGGCACCTGCCGTGGGGGGCTGCAGGGTCGGCCGGCGCGGTCCTGGCGGTTCCGCTCATCGGAAATTCAGAAAAAATTACCTGCCCGTCCAGGGCCGTGCGAGCGCGATGCCGGGCCTTCGGTCTCGCGCGACGGCGTGGTCTGGGAAGACCGCCGGCTGGGCGTGCAATCGCAGGACGTGGCGAGCGCGGTGGGCGATTTCGTACTGCGCCGCGCCGATGGGCTGTGGGCCTACCAGCTCGCCGTGGTGGTGGACGATGCCGACCAGGGCGTCACCCACGTGGTGCGGGGTGAAGACCTCGCCGACAACACGCCGAGACAGATCCTGCTGCAGCACGCCCTCGGCCTGGCCACGCCGCGCTACCTGCACACGCCGCTGGTGTATGCGCCCGACGGCGCCAAGCTCTCCAAACAGCACGGCGCGCCGCCGGTGGACACGCGCGAACCCGTCAAGGCGCTGGCCGCCGCCGCGCACCAGCTCGGCCTGCCGCCGCTGGTGCGGCCAAACGACACCCCGGTCGGCCATGCGCTGGAGCTCTGGGCGCGGGCATGGTCCGGAATCTACAATCGCTCACCGTGACAGAAACGCAATTGCCCCTGGCCGATGCCGGCCCGACGAATCCCCCCGAGCAGCGCCCTGCGCGCGCGGGCGGCGGTGCCCCCGCCGACGTCCCCTATCCCAAGACCATCAAGAGCTATGTGCGCCGCGCAGGCCGCACCACCACCGGCCAGGCCAACGCCTTCGAAGAGCTGGGCCCTCGCTTCGTGCTGGACTACGCCCCCCAACCCATCGACGCCCCCGCCGTGTTCGGCCGCGCCGCCCCGCTGGTGCTGGAGATCGGGTTCGGCATGGGCGAAGCCACCGCGCACATCGCCGGCGTGCGCCCGCAGGACAACTTCCTGTGCTGCGAGGTGCACGAGCCCGGCGTGGGCGCGCTGCTCAAACGCATCGGCGAGCAGGGCCTGACCAACATCCGCATCCTGCAGCACGACGCGGTCGAGGTGATCGACCACATGGTGCCGCCCGGCACGCTGGATGGGGTGCACATCTTCTTTCCCGATCCGTGGCACAAGAAAAAGCACAACAAGCGCCGCCTGATCCAGCCGCCGCTGGTGGCCAAGCTGGCGGCCCGGCTTAAGCCGGGCGGCTACCTGCATTGCGCGACGGACTGGCAGCCGTACGCCGAACAGATGCTGGAGGTGCTGTCGGCCGAGCCCCAATTGGCCAATACCGCTGACGGCTACGCGCCGCAGCCCGACTACCGCCCCCTCACCAAGTTCGAAAACCGTGGCCTGCGCCTGGGGCACGGCGTATGGGACGTGGTGTTCGTGCGCCGAAGTTGACCGCATGACTGCAGAATCGACGCATCCATGAAGCCCATTCTCGACAACCTGGTCGAAATGACCGGCCACCGCGACCATCTTCGGCTGGAGGTGTCGGTGCTCTCCACGCTGCAGAAGCTGCCCGCGATCAAGGCAGTGCGTGCGCTCGAAATCTTCAAGGACGATGGCATTCCATACGTGCGGCCGCGCACCTGGTGCGATCAGGGCCAGATGGTGTCGACCAACTCCGAAGCCGCGGCCGATTCCCGCCGCGAGCCCCTCACCCAATACGCCGCGCTGCACGAATGCATCTTGCAGAAGGAGCGGCGCGCGCTGCATTCGCTGCGCAAGGGCGAGCACACGCTGTGGATGCCGGTGTGGATGCACGACGAGGTGCACGCCTGTATCGAAGTGACGCAGTCGCGGCCGTTCTCGGTGCACAAGCTGGACGTGATCCAGAGCGTCTTCTACGTCTACCAGAACTACCAGAGCCTGCTGGACTACAGCGAGCGCGATGCGCTCACGGGGCTGTTCAACCGCAAGACCTTCGACGAGCAGTTCGCGCGCCGCGCGGGCGTGTCCGGCAGCGTGCGCATCGCGGCCGACGAGATGCTAGCGGACGGAGACGGTGCCGACGCGAGCGAGCCGCTGCAGCAGTGGCTTGCAGTGGTGGACATCGACCATTTCAAGCAGGTCAACGACCGCTTCGGCCACCTGTATGGCGATGAGGTGCTGATCCTGATCGCCAACATCCTGCGCTCGTCCTTCCGCAGCCACGACCGCATCTTCCGCTTCGGGGGCGAGGAGTTCGTGGTGCTGCTGCGCTCGACCACGCTGTCGACCGCGCACAAGGTGTTCAACCGCTTCCGCCTGGCGGTGCAGGAGTACAACTTTCCGCAGGTGGGCCGCGTCACGGTCAGCCTGGGCTTCGTGTGCACCGACCGCGGCGCGCCGGTCGAAATTCTGGGCCAGGCCGACCAGGCCCTCTACTTCGCCAAGGAAAACGGCCGCAACCGGGTGTGCTACTACGACGAACTGATCGACCAGGGCCACCTGCACACCAAGGTGTCCAACGACGACGTCGAACTGTTCTGACCGGCCGGCCCTGCGGCTGGCCAAACAACAAAGGCCCGCGATGCGGGCCTTTGTTTTTGCGGCGCCTTGAAGAAAATCAGAGGCGTTCGCCCACCCAGCCGTGCACGGATGCCAGCGCCGCGGGCAATGCGGACGCATCGGTGCCACCGGCCATGGCCATGTCGGGCTTGCCGCCGCCCTTGCCGCCGACCTGTTGGGCCACGAAGTTGACCAGCTCGCCGGCCTTGACCTTGCCCACGCTGTCGGCAGTCACGCCGGCCGCCAACTGCACCTTGTCGCCGTCGACGGCCGCCAGCACGATCACGGCGGACTTGAGTTTGTCCTTGAGCTTGTCCATGGTGTCGCGCAGGGTCTTGGCATCCGCGCCGGGCAGCTGGGCCGCCAGAAGCTTCACGCCCTTGATGTCCACCGCCTGGGCGAGCATCTCGTCGCCCTGCGCCGAAGCGAGCTTGCCCTTGAGTGCGGCCACTTCGCGCTCCAGCCCCTTCACCTGGTCCAGCGTCTGGCCGATGCGGCCGTTCAGCTCGGCCACCGGTGCCTTCAGCACGCTGGCCGCACGGGTCACGGTGTCTTCGAGCTGCTGCAGGTAGGCCAGCGCGTTGCTGCCGGTGACGGCTTCGATCCGCCGCACGCCCGCCGCCACGCCGCCTTCGGCCACGACCTTGAACAGCCCGATGTCGCCGGTGCGCGCCACGTGCGTACCGCCGCACAGTTCGCGGCTGGTACCGATGTCCAGCACCCGCACGCTTTCGCCGTACTTCTCGCCGAACAGCATCATGGCGCCGGTCTTCTGGGCCGACTCGATGTCCATCACGCGGGCGCCGGTGGCGGTGTTGGCCAGGATTTCCTCGTTCACGCGGCGCTCGATCTCGCGGATCTGCGCATCGGTCACCGGGGCATTGTGGGCAAAGTCGAAGCGCGTGCGCTCGGCGTTCACCAGCGAACCCTTTTGCTGCACATGGCTGCCCAGCACTTCGCGCAGGGCCTTGTGCATCAAATGGGTGACGGAGTGGTTGCGCATGGTGGCGGCACGCAGCGCCGTGTCCACTTCAGCCGTCACGGTGTCGCCCACGCTCAGGGTGCCGGCTTCCAGGCTACCGTGGTGACCGAACACATCGGCCTTGATCTTGAGCGTGTCGGCCACCGCGAAGCAGGCCGAGCCGCTGGTGATGACGCCCTGGTCGCCCACCTGACCACCGCTTTCGGCATAGAACGGCGTGGTGTCGAGCACCACGACGCCCTCCTGCCCCGAGCGCAGCGCGGCCACGCCGACGCCGTCCACATAGATGGCAGTGATCTTGGCGGTCTTCTCGGCCAGTTGCTCGTAGCCGGTGAAGCGGTTGACGTCGCCGGTGTACTCCAGCGCCTTGTCCATCTTGAACTTGCCGGCCGCACGGGCCTGGGCCTTTTGCTTGTTCATGGCTTCGGCGAAACCGGCCTCGTCCACGGTCACGCCGCGCTCGCGGCACACGTCGGCCGACAGGTCGAGCGGAAAGCCGTAGGTGTCGTGCAGCTTGAAGGCCACGTCGCCGGGCAGCACCTTAGCGCCGCCCGCCAGGGCGGCGTCCAGGATCTCCATGCCGTTGGCCAGTGTCTCGAAGAAGCGTTCCTCTTCGGTCTTGAGCACGTCGGTGATGCGCTGCTCCTGCTCGCGCAGCTTGGGGTAGGCGTCGCCCATCTGCTGCGCCAGGTCCTTGACGAGCTTGTGGAAGAACGGCGTCTTCTGACCCAGCTTGTAGCCATGGCGAATGGCGCGGCGCACGATGCGGCGCTCGACATAGCCGCGGCCTTCGTTGCTCGGCAGCACGCCGTCCACGATGAGGAACGAGGTCGCGCGGATGTGGTCGGCGATCACCTTGAGCGACGGGTTGGACAGATCGGCCGTGCGCGTCTCGCGGCCCGCGGCCTTGATGAGCGCATCGAACAGATCGATCTGGTAGTTGCTGTGCACGTGCTGCAGGATGGCGGCCAGGCGCTCCAGGCCCATGCCCGTGTCCACGCAGGGCGCGGGCAGCGGCTTGACGGAGCCGTCCTCGGCCATGTCGAACTGCATGAACACGTTGTTCCAGATCTCGATGAAGCGGTCGCCGTCCTCGTCCGGGCTGCCGGGCGGGCCGCCGGGGATCTCGGGGCCGTGGTCGTAGAAGATTTCGCTGCAGGGGCCGCAAGGGCCCGTGTCGGCCATCATCCAGAAGTTGTCGGACTTGTAGCGGCCGCCCTTGTTGTCACCGATGCGGATCACGCGCTCGGGCGGCAGGCCGATTTCCTTCGTCCAGATGTCGTAGGCCTCGTCGTCCTCTTCGTAGACGGTGGCGAGCAGGCGTTCGGCCGGCAGCTGATAGACCTCGGTGAGCAGCTCCCAGGCCCACTTCAGCGATTCGCGCTTGAAGTAGTCGCCGAAGCTCCAGTTGCCCAGCATTTCGAAGAACGTGTGGTGGCGGGCCGTGTAGCCCACGTTCTCCAGGTCGTTGTGCTTGCCGCCCGCGCGCAGGCAGGCCTGGACGGAGGTGGCGCGCTGGTAGGGACGCTTGTCGGTGCCCAGGAACACATCCTTGAACTGCACCATGCCCGAGTTCGTGAACATCAGCGTCGGGTCGTTGCCCGGCACGAGCGGGCTCGACGGAACGATGGTGTGGCCCTTCGACGCGAAGAAGTCGAGGAAAGTCTTGCGGATGTCTGCGACGCTGGAAGTGGGCTGGCTCATCTTGGAATCTGGTGGGGTGCCGAGGTGCCTCAACGCATGTGAGGCCCATGAAGGCCCGGCGAGGGCTGGGGACGTCGATTATAGGTTTCGGGGCATGCCGGAGCGCGGCCCGCCCTATTGGGCAACGCGGCGCCCGTCCAAGGCGCCGGAGATCGGCCCCGCCATGCCCCGCGGGCCTTCCGCGCCCGGCCCGGCCAGGCGCGGGCCTGCGGCTCAGCCGTCCGCGCGGTTCGTGTAGCTGGCGTTGCCCAGGCCCGTGCCCACGGTGAGCACGGCCCAGTGCTTCACGTCGGTGGTGAAGGGCAGCTCCGACAGGCCCTGCACCACCGCATCGTTGTGCAGGCAGACCTGCGTGCGGCCCTGGCCGATGTAGGGCAGGCGCTCGCACAGGTCGCGCGGCAGGTGAAAGCGGATGCTCTCCCAGTTGCCCGGCAGGTTCTGCGTGCCGCCCGCCAGCGACCCGTCTTCGCAGACCAGCCCCGGGCAGGCCACGCCGACGTAGGGCGCGAGGCGGATGTTTTCCTTATCCGCATGGGCCACGAGGTCTTCCAGCATCTCCGCGATGCCTTCGACCAGTTCGTCGCGCTTGGGGGCGTCGTCGGCATGGCCCCACTTCTCGCGGATCAGCACCTCGGCCTTGGACATGTCGGGCGCGCTGTGCAGGTGGGTCTGCACGATGCCGCAGCGCACGTTGGTGCCGCCGATGTCCACGGCCAGGATGGCGTCGTAGCTCTGCAGCAACGCCGGCGGCGCCAGGTGCACCCAGCCGATCAGGCCACCCTCGTCCGCGTGGTGGTGCAGGGTGCGCAGCTCGACGGAGGTTTTTTCCTTTTTGAGAATTTCGGCGGCGCGGGCGATGGCCCTTTCGCCCACTTCGCTCTGGTGAAAGCCCCCGCCGATGATCACGCGCTTCACGCCGCGCCAAGTCTTGTGCTTGAGAAAGCACTGCACCACATGGGACAGCTGCAGCGCGTAGTCCTCCGAGGCGGCCTCGATGGCGCGGGCGGCGGTGCCGTCCTTTTCGAGCAGCTCGTCCAGGCGTTGCTTGCTGATCTCGCGCGTGGGCTTGCTGCCCAGCGGGTCCTTGCCGGCCATGTCGGTGTAGAGCGTGCGCCAGGCATCGAGCATTTCGCGGAAGGCGGTGCGGCTGGCGTTGTCGCCCACGAACCCGTCGCCGTCGCGCAGTTCCAGGCTGTAGCCGTCGATGGTGACCGACGCCAGGCGCAGGTCGCCGTGCGGTCCCAGCACGCACAGATCGCGCTGCGCCTTGACTTCCTTCTCGCTCATGGCCGGATCGGCGGATTTGTCTTTTTCTTTCTCTTTGTCTTTGGATGCCATGCGTTCCCTGAATCGGATGCGGGCCCGCGGCGCGGGCGACCCGCCGATGGTGGCTCGACCAGGTACTGCCCCTCCGTCAGCCAAGACGCCCTTTGTCGTCGGACGGCGCCGCGAGGCGAAACCGGTCTCCACACGCCACGAAGTCGTGATTTGCTATTAATTCAGTAGCAGCACAGGCATGGAATCCGCCGGCATCGGGGCCAAAACACTTCAAGCATCAGCGGGCGGCCCGGCGCGCCCGCCAGGCCTGCGCCCTCACCCCGCCCCAGACCGCCAGGAACACCGCGGCCCCGAACACCCAGCCCGACAGCGCGCCGGCCATGCCCCCCGACAGCAGGGTACCGACGGTGCACCCCAGCCCGGTCATCGCGCCCCAACCCAGCAGCACGCCGCCAACCAGGCCCCGCACGGCGTCGCGCCCGGTGGGCCAGCGCGGCGCGAACTGGCCGCTGGCCAGCGCCGCGATGAAGGCGCCCGCGACCAGCCCGCCGATCAGCACCGCATTGGGCGTGAGCCAAGTCGCCTGCAGGGCCGTGGCGCATCCTGCCAGGCTGTCCAGGCCGTCGAGCCGGTCGGGGATCCACCCCTGCCCCTGCGCCAGCGAGCGGGCCGCGCTGCCCAGCGTCGCCGTGACACCCAGCGGGCGCATGCGCACGATCACGAAGGCACCGATGATCCCCACCGCCAACCCGCCCGCCCAGTACGGCCAGCGGCCCACCCACAATCGCCGCCATGCCTCGCGCAGGCCTGGCACGCCCGGGGGCGCGGCGGCGGCCCCGGGCGCCTCGCGGGCGAATCCGCGCCACAGCCAGGCCGCGATGGCCGCCAGCACGCCCAGCTGCAGCGCCAGCGCGCCGCCGTAGCCCAGGTGCGCCGGCAGCCACACGACCGGTGCGTCGGCCACGCTGGCGCTGTACAGCGGGTTCCAGGTGCGAAACCCCAGGATGAACCCGCCGGCCGAACCGATCAGTGCAAAAGGCGCGACGGGCGAGCCCTCCGCCAGCCGATACCAGTGCGCGCTGATGCACGAGCCCGACACCACCATGCCGGCGCCGAACGCCAGGCCCGCGGCCACCAGGGCCATGCTCACCGGGCCGATGTGCATGTCCGCCGGCAATTGCCCAGCCGTGGGCACCGGCACCCAGCTGCCCAGCACGACGGTGTAGCCCACCGTGCCCACGGCCAGCGCCAGCACCAGGGCCAGCAGGCCGCGCGGGTTGCCGTCGGCGAACCAGTCGCGGGCATGGCAATAAAAGCAAAAGCGCGACCGCTGCAGCACCACGCCCAGCACGGCGCCCACCGCCAATGAGAAAGCCAGCGTGCGCCCGCCCGGCTGGGCCTGCAGCGCCAAGGCGGCAACCCCCACCGCGGCCAGCAGTCCCCATGAAAACAGTCCCGCAACGCGCATGGCCAAAACCTCCGGACAAAAAAAAGCCCGCACGCGGCGGGCTTGAAAAGAGACCCCCTACTGACAAACTGTTTTGGCCCGGCGTTACTTGGCGGCCCAGAGGGTGCCGGCCGGGTTGGTGATGGGCACGCCCACGGCGTTGCCGTATTCGGTCCACGAACCGTCGTAGTTGCGCACCTCGTAGCCCAGGATCTTGCTCAGCGCGAACCAGGTGTGGCTGGAGCGCTCGCCGATGCGGCAGTACGTGATGATCGGCTTGCTGCCGTCGATGCCCGCGGCGGCGTAAAGCTTCTTCAATTCTTCGGCCGATTTGAACGTGCCGTCTTCGCGCACCGCCTGGCCCCATGGCACATTGGCCGCGCCGGGAATGTGCCCCGCGCGGACCGACAGCTCGGGCACGCCGGCCGGGGCGAAGACCTTGCCGGTGTATTCGTCCGCCGAGCGGATGTCCACCAGCCGGGCATCGCTGCGCCCTTCGGCCACCGCCAGCGCGTCGGACAGCCGGGCCCGCAGCTGGGTGTTGACGTTGGCGACGCGGTAGGTGGTGGTCACGGGTTCGGGCACCCGGTTGTTCAGCGGCCGGTTCTCGGCCTCCCATTTCTTGCGGCCACCGTCCAGCAGCTTCACGTCCTTGACGCCGTAGATGTCGAACACCCAGGCGCCCCAGGCAGCGAACCAGTTGCTGGTGTCGCCGTAGAGCACCACCATGGTGTCCGGTGCCACGCCGGCCTTGGACAGCAGCGCCTCGAATGCCTCCTTGCCCACGATGTCGCGGCGCACCTTGTCGTTCAGGTCGGAATGCCAGGAGAAGTTGACCGCGCCGGGCACGTGGCTGCGCTCGTACAGGCCGGGGTTCACGCTGACCTCGATCACGCGAACCTTGGCGTTGTCCAGGTTCTGCGCGAGCCAGTCGGTGGTGACCAGCGGGCCCTGCGGCACGGGCGTGGCGGCGAAGGCCGTGCCGCACAGTGCGATGGCCGCGCCCAATGCCAAGGCATACAGGCCGTCGCGCCATGTCGGGAGGTGGCGTTGAAATCGCAGTGCTGCAGTCGTCATCCCTCGTCCTTTCGCTGGAGTGCCCACTGCGCCGTGCGGTGGGCTTGAAGCGAATCTATCGGGGCCGACGCGCTGGCCCAAGCGACAAGAACGCGTTTGGATATGCGCAAAACGGCAGGCCGGACAGAGAAGGAAGTGCGTGGGCGCGCACCGCTATGCTCGATGGCATGACCCACGCCCGTTTCCGCACCGCCATGGCCCCACGCACCCTGCCCCGTTCCGCAGGCGCGGCCACCGGGCCGCGGCGGGGCTGGCGCGGGGCCGTGGCGGTGCTGGCGGGCCTCTGGCTGGCGAGCGCTGCCGTCACCGGCGAGGCCGCCGAGGATCGGCACCTGGGCCAGGAGCATGGCTGCATGGCCTGCCACGGCATGGTCCGCAAGCAGGTGGGGCCGGGGTTCGCGCAGATCGCCGAGCGCTACCGCAACGACCCGCAGGCGCCGGCCCGGCTGGCCGGCAAGATCCGCAACGGCAGCGTCGGCACCTGGGGCCGCGTGATCATGCCGCGCCAGGCCCGCATCACCGAGCCCGAGGCGCGGGCCCTCGCGCTGTGGGTGTTGTCGCAGCCTGCCCCGCCGCCTTGAGCGCTGGCTGCTGGCTGGCCCGCTCTTGCCCGGCTCAGGCCGCGGGCGTCTTCATGGCGGCTTCCACCGCCTCGCGCGTGAGGGTGGGCACGAAGCTCTCGATGAAGCGGTAGGCATAGCCGCGCATCCAGCTGCCGCGCCGCAGGCCCAGGCGGGTCAGGTTGACCTCGAAGAGGTGGCGCGCGTCCAGCATGCGCAGGTGGCGGTCGCGGTCGGGGTCCACGGCGATGGAGGCGACGATGCCCACGCCCATGCCCAGTTCCACGTAGGTCTTGATCACATCGGCATCCATGGCGGTCAGCACCACGTCGGGCGTCAGGCCCTCGCGCGAGAAGGCCTCGTCGATGTGCGCGCGGCCGGTGTAGCCCAGTTCGTAGGTGATGATCGGAAAGCGCGCCAGCTGCTGCAGCGTGACGGGCTCGGCCTGGTCCAGCAGCGCATGCCCCGGCGGCACCACGATGCTGTGCGACCACCGGTAGCACGGCAGCGTGACCAGGCTGTCGTAACCGGCCAGCGCCTCGGTCGCCACGCCGATATCGGCCTCGCCGGACAGCAGCATCTCGGCCACCTGGCGGGGCGAGCCCTGGTGCAGGTGCAGCGACACGTGGGGGTACAGCGCCCGGAAGTCGCGCACCACCTGGGGCAAGGCGTAGCGCGCCTGGGAGTGCGTGGCCGCCACGGACAGGCGCCCTTCCTGCGCGGCGCTGAAGTCCAGGCCGGCGCGCTTGAGGTTCTCGGCCTCCAGCAGCAGCCGCTCGACGATGGGCAGCAGCGTGGCGCCGGGCGGCGTGAGGCCGGTGAGGCGCTTGCCCGCGCGGGCGAAGATTTCGAGGCCCAGCTCTTCCTCCAGCTCGCGGATCTGGCGGCTCACGCCGGGTTGCGAGGTGTAGAGCATGGCGGCCACCTCGGTCAGGTTGAAGCCGCAGCGCACGGCCTCCCGCACGGAGCGCAGTTGCTGAAAGTTCATGCGCCGCCCCTTGCGGGCCAGGCGTCAGCCGATCGTGGAAGGCCTGGGGAAATGTCGGTTGCCACGGAGAGCGGTCGGATCACGGAGAACACCTTTCAGGGAAGCTGCCGCGATCTTAGGAGTCGGCCCTTCAAACCAGAAAGAATATATTTCCATGACTTAGGATCAAAAACATCTGATGATCCATGTCAGTCCGCCACCCGACGTCGCAGCAGCGCCATCACGAACAGGGCCCCGATGCCCGCCGTGACGATGCCCACCGGCAACTCCTGCGAGCCCAGCAGCGTGCGTGCTACCAGATCGCTCGCCAGCAGCAAGCCCGCCCCAAGCACCCCGGCCAACGGCAGGAACGCGGCATGCAGGGGCCCCGACAGCCGCCGCGCCAGATGCGGCACCATCAGGCCGACGAAGCCGATCACCCCGGCCAGCGCCACGCAGCAGGCCGTCGCCACTGCGGCCACCACGAAGGCCTGCGTGCGCAGCCGCTCGGGCGCGATGCCCAGGCTGTGGGCCGTGTCGTCGCCGGCCAGCAGCGCATCCAGCGCGCGGTGGCGGCGCCAGACGAACACCATG
Organism: Acidovorax sp. SUPP2825; assembly: GCF_030158995.1. Classification (NCBI taxonomy): domain Bacteria; kingdom Pseudomonadati; phylum Pseudomonadota; class Betaproteobacteria; order Burkholderiales; family Comamonadaceae; genus Acidovorax; species Acidovorax sp. SUPP2825. Next base: position 163,747 of record NZ_BQXK01000010.1, read on the forward strand.
GGCACGGCCAGCCCCAGGCATGCCAGCCACAGGTTGTCCCACCGCGCCAGCCCCAGGCCGCCGAGCGACCAGAAGACCACGGCATGCGCCGCGCGCTGGTCGCCTGCAAAGACCAGCCCGTGCGTCAGCGCGCCGAATAAAAACGACACCGCCAACCCGGCCAGCACGGTCTGCGCGGGCCCCTGCCCGCCGGCGCGCCGCACCAGCAGCAGCACGGCGCCCGCCGCCACCGCGGCCCCGGCGAACGTGGCGGCCGGCAAGGTCCAGGCGCCCAGCCATTCGCCGGTCAACGTGATGACGGCCACGGCGCCCGTGGAAGCCCCCGAGGACAGGCCGAACAGAAACGGATCGGCCAGGTCGTTGCGCGTGGTGCTTTGCAACAGGCCGCCCACCAGGGCCAGCGTGGCGCCCACCAGCAGCGCCAGCACCACGCGCGGCAGGCGCAGGTCGCGCACGATGGCCTGCGCCATGTCACCCGCGGGCGCGCCAAACGCCCCGGCCCAGGGTCCCGCCAGTGCCACGGCCGCCTCGCGCCACGACACGGGCGCACTGCCCGCGGTGAGCGACGCCATGACCAGCAGCACCAGGGCCAGCGCGATCCCCACTGGGGCCGCGCGGCGCAGCGCGATCCGCAGAGGCACCGCGCTGCGCCGCGCGGTGCGGGCATCCGCCCCCGGCGGCGTCATGGTGCCTGCCTCAGGGCGCGGGCCAGCTTTTCGATGGCGTCGATGTTGGCGGGCCCGGGCGTCAACTCGGCATAGCGCAGCGTGACGAAGCGGCGCTGGCGCACGGCGTCGGTCAGCCGCATGGCCGGGTGGGCCTGCAGAAGGCTCTGAAGGTGTTCCGGGCCCTGGCCGTTCTGGTAATCCAGCAGCACGATGACCTGCGGGTTGCTGGCTGCGACCGTCTCCCAGGCGCTGGTGCCCCAGCTCATGGGGACATCGCCCAGCACGTTGCGCCCGCCCGCGGCCTCGATCAAAGCCGTGGGCATGGCGGCGCGGCCCGCGGTGAAGGGCTTGTCCTCGCCCGAGTCGTAGACGAACACGCGTGGCGGCTGCGGCAGCGGCGACCGGGTCGCGGCCCGGACCCGCTCGCGCCATTGCGCGATGAGCCGCCCGGCCTCGGCACGGCGGCCGAAAACGGTGCCCAGGCGCAGCAGGTCGCCGTACAGCAGGTCCATCGTGGCGCGCGGTTTGTCGCCAAGCGTGTGCGCGCAGCTTTCGGTCAGGATCAGCGTCTGGATGCCGTGCGGCGCCAGGGTGGCCGGGGTCACCTCGCCCCCGGGCTGCATGCCGTAGTACCAGCCGGCGAAGAACAGGTCGGGCTTGGCGGCCAGCAGCGTTTCCAGGGTGGGGTACTTGGGGGCCAGCTCCGGAATGGCCCCCAGGCTGCGTAGGAACGCCGCATCGGTCTTGTACCAGCCGGTGATGCCCGTCACGCCCACCATGGACGACTGCAGCCCGAGCGCCATTGCCATCTCCACCATGTTCAGGTCGTGCACGACCATGCGCTGGGGCGGCGCGGCGATGCGCAGCGTGTCGCCGCAGTTGGGCACGGTGACGGGGAACCCCGGCACCGCGCCCGCACCCTGCGCCAGCGCGAGGCCCGCGCCGCACAGCACGCCGGCCACCGCCACCGCCACCACCAGCGATCGGCCGGCCGTCCACCGCCGCAGCGCGCGCTTCATGCCGCCACCTTTCGTTCGAACGACCACAGCGTGCCGCCATGGCGCGGGTGCCGCGTGTGAACCAGTTCCATGCCGAACACGGCGGCCACGCGGTCGGCGCTCAGCGCCTCATCGGGCGGGCCGTCGGCCACCAGGGTGCCGCGGTCCAGCATCCACACCCGGTCGGCGAACGAAGGCACCAGGCCCAGCTCGTGCAGCGCGGCCACCACGGTGATGCCGAGCCCGCGCACGAGGGCGAGCAGGTCGGCACGTGCCGCGAGGTCGAGGTGGTTGGTGGGCTCGTCCAGCAGCAGCAGCGCGGGCTGCTGCGCCAGGGCGCGGGCCAGGTGCACGCGCTGGCGCTCGCCGCCCGACAGGGTGGACAGCGCCCGGTGCGCCAGGGAGTCGACCGCGCAAGTGTGCAGGGCCTCGTCCACCGCCCGTGCGTGTTCCGCGCGGCCGGCATGGTGCTGGTGGGGCAGCCGCCCGAGGGCGACGTAGTCATGCACGCGGAACGCGAGGTCGGCGGTTTCGGTCTGCCCCAGCACGGCGATGTGCCGCGCACGCTCGGGCGCCGGCCAGGCGGCCAGGTCGTGCCCGAGCACGCTCACCCGGCCCTCGGTGGGCACGGCCCGCGCGCCCAGCAGCCTCAAAAGCGTGCTCTTGCCCGCGCCGTTGGGGCCGACCAGGGCCACGCATTCGCCGCGGGCCGCGCTGGCGTTCACACCGTGCAGCAGCGGGCGCCCCTGCGGGGTGCGAAAGCCCAGGCCCTCGGCCCGCAGCAGCGCCTGCATGTCACAGCGTCCAGCGCAGGGCCAGCTCGAAGCTGCGCGGGGCGCCCAGCAGGATCTGGTCCGGGTAGAACGGATCGGCCCAGGCCGCGTACACGCGGTTGGTCAGGTTGCGCCCGCGCAGGGTCAGCTGCACGCCGCGGGCCACGTCCACTGCCACGGCAGCGTCGAGCGCGGTGTAGGCCGCCAGCCGCACGGTGTTCGCATCGCTGTGGAACCGCTCGCCCACATGCCGCAGCGAGGCCGACACCTGCACCGGCACACCGGCCACGAAGCGGTAGCCCACGCCGGCATTGGCCACCACGCGCGGGGCGTTGGGCGGCGTGTTGCCCGAGAGCGAGCCGCCACCGGCCAGTGCATAGTCCTGGTAGCGCGCGCGGTTCAGCGCCAGGTTGGACCACAGGCTCCAGTGCACATCGGGCCGCAGCGCCACCGAGGCCTCGGCGCCCCGCGACTGCAGGGCCCCTGCCACGGCCAGCGACTGCCCGCCCTGCGCGGCATAGACGTTGCGGCGCTCGGTGTCGTACACCGCGAACGTCCATTCGCCGCGGTCCTGCCAGAACGACTGCTTGATCCCGGCCTCCACATTGCGCGTGCGGGTCAGGTCCAGCGGCTGCGTGCCGCGCAGCAGGAACAGGTTGTTGGCCGCCACGTCGGCGCCCGTGGCGTACTGGCCATAGACGGTGGTACCGGCGGCTGGGGCCCAGGTCAGGCCGACGCGCCCCGTGGTCGGGTGCCAGGCCTTGTCGAACGGAAAGCCGGCGCGCGGCGCACCGGCGGCATCGGTGGAGGTGCGCGACAGCTCGATGGATTCGTGTCGCAGTCCGCCGAGCAGCATCCAGCCCGGCGCAACCGAGAACCGGTCTTCCAGCGCGAGCACCGTGTTGCGCACGCCGCTCGTCTGCCATTGCCGGGTGAGCGGGCCGTAGGTGCCGCGATCGGGGTTCACCAGGCTCACGCTGTCACCCGGAAAATTGGCCGCGCCGGGGCGGGTCAGGTCGAGGTCGCTGTATTCGAGCGCCGCCACCCAGCGGTTGTCGCGGCCGGCGATCTGGCCGTCCCACTGCAGCTCGGTCTTCTGGCCCACCGAGGTCTGGTCCTGGGCCACGTAGAAGCGCTCGCGGTCCACCAGGCCGGTGCCGGCGTTGAACGCGGCGATCTCGTTGTTGAACCAGGTGCGCGTGGCCGTATAGCGGTAGATCTGCGTGCGCAGCGTGAAGGCGTTGTCGATGCGCCAGTCCATGCCGGTGCGCAGCCAGGTCTCGCGCGCGTCGTTGCGGTTGTCCAGCACGTTGTAATTGGTGCGCAGCGTGCGCCGGTCGATCGCGACCGGGCCGAGCGCGCTGCCGTTGAAGCCCGACGTGTAGGTACCGGACACCACGCCGCCCTCGGGCTCGATGCCGGGCGCGGCGGCTGAAACCAGCGGCGTGCCCCAGTAGCTGCTGCCCCGGTCGCGCTTGGCCTCGGCCGCCACGAAGAACTTGAGGCCGGGGCGCACATGCCAGTCCAGCCCGCCCGACAGGTGGCGGTTGTGCTGTTGGGTGCCTTGCACGGGGCCGTCGCTGTCCGAGCCGCTCAGGTCGATGCGGTAATCCAGGTCCTTCCAGGCGGTGGTGCCACCCGAGCCCAGGCGGACGCGGCGCTCGCCGAACGAGCCGGCCGCCGTCTCGACCTCGGTCTGGACCGGGCCGCGGTGCGGCGCGCGGGTGACGAAATTCACCGCCCCGCCCGAGGCGCCCTCGCCCGACATCAGCGAGGCCGCGCCTTTCAGGAATTCGATGCGCTCCAGGTTGGCGGTGTCCATGACGCGCGAGGTCATGTTGGGCGGACCGATCTTGATGCCGTTGTAGAGCGTGTTGATCTGGCTGTTGGCAAAGCCGCGCATCGAAAACGCACTGGGCTCGGCCGGAAAGTCCCCAGCCGTCACGCCCACGGCGGCCTGGGCCGCTTCGGTGAGGGTGCGCAACCCGCGTTCGCCCAGCACTTGGCGCGAGACCACGTCGATGGACGCAGGCGTTTCGCGCACCGACAGGCCCAGGCGGGACGCGCCCTCGGCCGGCTGGTCCAGCGCGCCCGGCATGGCTTGCTCCTTCACGACCACCGTGGGCAGCGCGGCGGTGCTGCCGCCCTCCTGGGCCATGGCGCCGGGCGCGGACAGCGCCAGCAAGGGGGTCAACCAGAGGGAAGCTGTCGGGCAGAGCGGTCGCATGATGGGATGGAAAAAGACAGGGAGCGGCCGCTGAGAGCGAGGCCGGCGTGGACGGTGGAAAAAGGCAGGCCCCGATGCGCGCGAGCCGTGCGGATGCCAAGGCCGCCGGCGGCCGGGGCAGAGCGCCACGGCGGGATCACAGGGAAAGGTGCCGCAGTTTAAAAGGTGATGAGGACGGTCGAATGTGAATTTATTTACTACTGCAACCGAGTTGCAACAGCAGATTCTAGACCCAATAACGCAACACGGATGCGTTATTGAAAATTTCGACAGACCATACTGACGAGCATCCCGAAGGCGGGCGGCCCGGCTCCTGGCACGGCACGGCACGGAGCATGCCGGCCGCGTGGCGTCACCCTGCCGGTCAATGGACGACGACCGACTCTTCCAAAGGCAGGCGCCAGCGATCCTCGACGCGGGCGTCATCGGCGCGGTAGCCCAGCGCCACAACGAGGGGGATGACCGTGCCGCGCGGCAGTCCCAGCAGCTTGGCGACCGCGGACGCGGAGAAGCCTTCCATGGGGCACGAATCGATGCCCTTCGCCGCCGCGGCCAGCAGCAGCGTCTGTGCCGCGAAGATCGCATTGCGGGCGGCCCACTGGCGGCCGCCGATGTGCCCCACCGGCAGCAGCGACAGCGTGGGGCGCACCCAGGCGGCCAGCAGCAGCCACGGCGACCACAGCACCGACGAGCCCGTGCCCAGGATCCGCTGGAACATGCCGATCTGCTTGCGGTAATAGGCCTTGGATTCCGGCCCCAGCACGGTCGATCGTTCGACATGGTCGAGCTGCGCCTGGGCGGTGCGCCGCCCGATGGCGGGACTGGCGGCAAAGACGACGAAATCCGCGGCCGATGCCGCCGCCTTCTGCCCGTTGCAGGCCTGCGCGAGGGGGGCTTTCACGGCCGGGGTGCGAACCCAGTGCAGCTCGTACGGCTGCATGTTTCCGCTGGAGGGGGCGAAGGTGGCCTCGCGCAGCAGGGCCCGGACATCCGCTTCCGGAATCGGTGTGGGCCGGAATCGGCGGATCGCACGGCGAAAGCGGTTGGCGGCTTGGAAGGCATCCCAGGGATGCAACAGGTCTTGTGTTTTCATGCTTTAAATCGTAAGTTAAAGCTTTTATTTAAGAAACTCGCGTTCCCATGCCGTCCTTGCGCAAAAGCAAAACCGCCGCCAAGCCCCGCAAAATCCCGGTCCAGGCGCGCTCGCGCGCCACCGTGGATGCCATCATGCAAGCCGCGACTTACATTTTGACCAAGGTGGGCTGGGCAGGATTCACGACGAATGCCATCGCCGAACGCGCGGGCGTGAACATCGGCTCGCTCTACCAGTTCTTTCCGAACAAGGAGGCGGTGATCGCGGAACTGCAGCGGCGCCACGCCGTCGAGACGCGCTCCGACCTGCGCAAGGCGCTGCAGGTCCTGCCGGAGCAGCCCTCCCTGCGAAAGGCGCTGACGGTGATCGTCGAAATGATCGTGGAGGAGCACCGCGCCGCGCCCGCCGTGCACAAAGCCATCTACGACGAACTGCCACGCACGGTGCGCGGCCTGGAGGAAGACAAGCACCAGCTGCGCGGGGAATTCCTGGAGGTGATCCGGCCGCTCATGCAGAACGTGCCGGACCCGGACCTGGCGACCTACCTGGTGGGCGTGGCCGCGCATGCGGTCGTGCACACCGTGACTGCGGAGCGGCCGAAGTTGCTCGGTGACCCCCGCTTCGCCCCGGAGCTGGTCACCTTGCTGGAGAACTACCTATGCCGCACCGCGCCTTCGCAGCGGGACGAACGCGCCTGAGGCAGCCGCTTCGCTTCGCCGCGCCGGGCGTGCGCCCTACCAGCGCCGGCCCAGCGGCAGGTACCGCAGGACGCTGGCCAGGCCCTGGCGCCCGCTGGCGGCCCGCACCAGCAGCGCACTGCCCAGCGCAGAGCCGACGGTACGCCGCAAGGGCGAGGGGCTGCGGCGCGAGGCCAGCAGCAGCGCGGCGCCCGCGCCCAGCACCAGCCAGTGCTCGCCCTGGAAGCCGGGGCGCCGTTCGTCGTACCGCTGGAGCCGCTTGAATGATTCGATGGGAGAAGGATTCATGGGAGTGCCTCGTTGGAACAGGCCTCGAAGCTACCGAGGCGCCGCACGCAACGGTGTCGGAAAGTGCCCGCACGGATGAAGGCGGACACGCCGGGCGCCCGTGCCGCAGCGCGCACCCACCGGAATCGCGCCGCCATGAAAAAGGCGGCCCGCAAGCCGCCTTCCAAAACAGATGCTACTTTTTTTATAGCACAATGCCTTAGTGAATCATGCGCCGGAGCCGTTTTTGGCCCCGATTCCCTTCACAGCTTGGCGATCGACACCTCGGTGGACTTGACCAACGCCACGACGTCGGAGCCCACGACCAGGCTCAGTTCATCGACCGAGCGCGTCGTGATGACGGAGGTGACGATGCCCCAGGGCGTCTCGACATCGACCTCGGACACGACGTCGCCGCGGACGATCTCGCGCACTTTGCCCTTGAATTGATTGCGCACGTTGATGGCTTGGATGGACATGGTTTTCTCCTTGAAAAGTCCGGGAACGGAAAACGGTGGGATCGAAAATCAGGGGAACGGGACAACGGAAAGCGTCGTTTCAGACCGCCCAGCGCAGCCCGTGCGCGGGAATGCCGGGCCAGGCCGGATCGGCCGGTGGGTCGGCATCGGGCTTTTGCAGCACGCGGTCGAGGATGCGTTTTTCGATGGCGGCGAAGGCCGCATCGCCCTGCGAGCGCGGGCGGGCCAGGTCGATGCGCTCGTCCAGCGCGATGCGGCCGTCCTCGATCAACACCACGCGGTCGGCCAGGGCCACGGCCTCCTGCACGTCGTGGGTAACGAGCAGCGCCGTGAAGCGATGGCGCTGCCACAGCCCCTCGATGAGGCGGTGCATCTCGATGCGGGTGAGCGCATCCAGCGCGCCCAGCGGCTCGTCGAGCAGCAGCAGGCGCGGCTGGTGCACCAGGGCGCGGGCCAGGGCCACGCGCTGGCGCTGCCCGCCCGACAGCCGGGCCGGCCATTCGCCCTCGCGATCGGCCAGGCCCACCTGCGCCAGCACCTCGCGGCCCCGCGCCTGCGCGGCCTTGGGCAGGCCGATCGTCACGTTGTCGAGCACCCGGCGCCAGGGCAGCAGGCGGGCTTCCTGGAACATGATGCGGGTGTCGTCGTGCAGACCGGCCACCGCTTGGCCGTCGGTGGTGAGCGTGCCGCTGCTGGCAGCCTCCAGCCCGGCCACCAGCCGCAGCAAGGTGCTCTTGCCGCAGCCGCTGCGGCCCACGATGGCGATGAATTCGCCGGGTTCGATTTCCAGCTGCGCGTTGCGCAGCACCTCGCGCTGGCCGTAGCGCTTGGACAGGCCGCGCGCCTGCAGGCGCACGCCGCCGGCGGGGGATGCAGAAGAGGAAGGTCGGGCGTCAGGCATGGGGTCAGGCTCCGGGCTTGAACAGGGGAACGGCCAGGGCATCCACCCGGCGCGGGATCAGCTTCTCGGAAAAGAAGGCATCGGCGATGCGCTGCTGCTCGGCCAGTCCTTCGGGCACCACGGGCCGCACGGAATAGCTGCGGCGGCCGTTGGCCTGCTCGATGACGGCCGCATCCAGGCCCCACACGGGCGCCAGCAGCGCGGCGGCCTCCCTGGGGTAGGCCTTGGTCCAGCGGCCGGCCTTTTCCAGTTCGGCATACAGGGTGCGCAGCACGTCGGGCCGCGCCTGGGCGAACCGGGTGCTGGCCAGGTAGTAGCGCTGGTACGACGCCAGGCCCGTGCCGTCGGCCAGCACCCGGGCGCCGGACTGCTGCCGCGCGGCCGCGAGGAACGGGTCCCACACCACCCAGGCATCGATAGCGCCGCGCTCGAAGGCGGCCCGGCCGTCGGCGGGCGTGAGGTAGGCCGGCTCGATGTCCTTGAACGACAGGCCGGCTTTTTCCAGCGCGGCGATCAGCAGGTAGTGCGCGCCGGCCGCCTTGGCGAAGCCGACCTTATTGCCCTTGAGTTCGGCCACGGTCTTGAGCGGCGAGTCCGCCCGCACCAGGATGGCCTGGGCCGTGGGCGACGGCGCCTCCTGCGCCACGAAGGTCACGCGGGCCCCGGCGGCCTGGGCGAACACCGGCACGGTGTCGGCCACGTCGGCGCTGAAGTCCAGGTTGTCCAGATTGAGCGCCTCCAGCAGCGGCAGGCCGCTCGTGAACTCGTGCCACACGGGCTGCACGCCCAGCGGCGCGAGCTGCTTTTCCAGCGTGCCCTGCACTTTCAGCAGCGCGGTCAGCGTGGACGACTTCTGGTAGCCGATGCGCACGGTGGCGCCCGCAGGCTGCGCATTAGCCAGCCCCGCTACGGACAACCCCAACGCGGCCAGCAAGGCACGGCGATCAAAATGCAGACTCATGACGTTCCTGTACAGATAAGAGATGTCAAAAACCGGCGCGGCTCAGGGCCAGCAGACGCCGTGGAACCGGCTTTGCCGGGCCACCGGCGGCGTCCCTCTTCCCGACTCGCCGCGCGAGTCGAGAGAAGGGGGAAGGCGCGCAGCGCCTCAGGGGGTTGTTCACTGATACCCGGGGTGCCAGCGCAGCCACCAGTGCTCCAGCCCGCGGGCAAACACGTCGGCCAGCTTGCCGAGCAGCGCGTACAGCAGGATGCCCACCAGCACGATGTCGGTCTGCAGGAACTCGCGGGCGTTCATGGTCAGGTAGCCGATGCCGGCCTGGGCCGAAATCGTCTCGGCCACGATCAGGATCACCCACATCAGCCCCAGCGAAAAGCGCAGGCCCACCAGGATGGACGACAGTGCGCCGGGCAGGATGATTTCGCGGTACAGCTGCCAGCGCGACAGGCCGTAGGTGCGGCCCATCTCGATCAGGCCCGGGTCCACGTTGCGGATGCCGTGGAAGGTGTTCAGGTAGATCGGAAAGAACACCGACACGCTGATGAGGAACAGCTTGGCCGACTCGTCGATGCCGAACCACAGGATCACCAGCGGAATGAGCGCCAGCGCCGGGATGTTGCGCACCATCTGGATGGTGGAGTCGAGCAGCGTCTCGGCCAGCCGCAGCGAGCCGGTCAGCAGCCCCAGCACCAAACCGAGGCCGCCGCCGATCGCCAGGCCCGCCAGGGCGCGGCTGGCGCTCACCTTCACATGGGTCCACAGCTCGCCCGATTCGGTGAGCGTCCACGCGGCCTTGACCACGTCCAGCGGCGCCGGCAGCACGCGGGTGGACAGCCAACCCAGGGCGGACGCCACCTGCCACAGCGCGATCAGCACGACCGGCACCAGCCAGGGCAGCAGGCGGCGCCACACGGCGGCCGCCAGCTGCACCAGCGGCGCGGGCAAGGCGCCCGCCGGGCCTTCGGGCGACTCTGGCAGGGGCGAGACCTGCAGCTCTCGTACCGTATCGGTCATGCGTCGTACCTCGGTTCGTTGTCGGGTTCGAGGAACTCCAGCTGGTTGCCCGCCGGGTCCTTCACATAAAAGCGCAGGTAGCCGGGCAGCGCCCGGTTCTCCACCAGCGGCAGCTCGGCCTGCAGCAGCCGCCCGCGCAGCTCGGGCAGGTTCTCCACCTCGAACGCCAGGTGGGACACGGCAGGCGCCGGCTGCCAGCGTTCGGTGGGCACCAGCTCGATGCGCTGCGCCCCCGCAGCAAAGCGCAGAGTGCTCCCGATGGGGTGGATCAATTCCGGCAGCCCCAGCAGCGTGCTGTAGAAGTTGCGGATCTGGCCCTCGGCGCCCGCCGGAAAGGCCAGTTGCACATGGTTGATGGAATGGATCGCCATGGTGTGCCCTGCCGCTCAGCTTTGCGACGCGCGCGGCGCGTACTGGTTGCCCACGACCTCGCCGAACGGCCCGCCGGGCGCGCCGCCCGCAAGCTTTTCCTGCAACGCCAGCGGCAGCAGCGGGAACACCAGCTCGGCAAAGCGGTACGCCTCCTCGAGGTGCGGGTAGCCCGACATCACGAAGGTGTCGATCCCCAAGGCGGCGTACTCCTTGATGCGGTCGGCCACGGTCTGCGGATCGCCCACCAGAGCTGTGCCCGCGCCGCCGCGCACCAGGCCCACGCCGGCCCACAGGTTGGGGCTGATCTCCAGGTCGGCCCGGGAGCGCTTGGCCCCGCCCGCATGCAGCGCCGCCATGCGGCGCTGGCCTTCGGAATCCATGCGCGCGAACACGGCCTGGGCCTGCACCACGGTTTCGTCCTTCACGCGGCTGATGAGGCTCTCGGCCGCGGCCCAGGCCTCGGCATCGGTCTCGCGCACGATCACATGCAGGCGGATGCCGAACTTCACCGTGCGGCCCAGCCGCGCGGCCTTCTCGCGCACGTCGGCCACCTTCTTGGCCACTTCGGCGGGTGGCTCGCCCCAGGTCAGGTAGGCCTCCACCTGTTCGGCGGCCAGATCGTGCGCGGCGGCCGAGGAGCCGCCGAAGTACACCGGCGGATACGGCTTTTGCAGCGGCGGGAACAGCAACTTGGCGCCCTTGACCGAGAGGTGCTTGCCCTCGTAGTCGAAGGTGCCGCCGTCGTGGCTGCGCGTGAGTATCTCGCGCCAGATGCGGATGAACTCGGCCGACTGCTCGTAGCGCGCCGCATGGTCGAGGAACACGCCGTCGCCTTCCAGCTCGACCTGGTCGCCGCCCGTCACCAGGTTGATCAGCAGCCGCCCGCCCGAGAGCCGGTCGAACGTGGCCGCCATGCGCGCGGCCAGGCTGGGCTGGTGCAGGCCCGGCCGCACGGCCACCAGGAACTTGAGGCGGCGCGTCACCGCCACCAGGCTGGACGCCACCACCCACGGGTCTTCGCACGAGCGTCCGGTGGGAATGAGCACGCCTTCGTAGCCCAGGCTATCGGCCGCGACGGCCACCTGCTTCACGTAGTCGTGGCTGAGCTGGCGCGCGCCTTCGGTGGTGCCCAGGTAGCGGCTGTCGCCATGGGTGGGAATGAACCAGAACACTTGCATGCGATGACCTCGTCGTCGTTCAGTAGGAGATGGCGAAAAATGGCGCCCGCGCCACGGCCCGGCGCCGGCGCGCAGCCCGGGGTGCGGGGGCGAGCACCAGCACGCGGGCGCTTTCGCGCGGCGCCGCCAAGCCCCAGGCCTGGGCGGTCACGCCCAGCACCCGGCGCACGCGCACCTGCAAAGGGGTTGGGAAAGGGGCGGACATGGGCGCTCCCTTTCAGAGCAGGTCCACCGGAGCGGCGTCCTGCAGGTTGAGCTTGCGGGGGATGAGCTTCAGATCGAAGAAGGTGTCGGCGATCACCTGCTGCTCGGCCAGGATGTCGCGCGACACCAGCGAGGTACCGTAGCCCGCCCGGCCCACGAACAGCTCGGTGACCGAGCGGTCCAGCCCCAGCACGGTGGACAGCTCCGCCGCGGCCTCGGCCTTGTGCGCGGCGATCCACTTGTCGATGGCGTCCACCTCCTGGATGGCGATGCGCAGCACGTCGGCGTTCCTGGCGGAATAGTCGCGCGAGGAAAAGTAGTAGGCGCGGTTGTTCGCCACGCCCGTGGCATCGGCCAGCACGCGGGCCTGCAAGGTCTTTTGCGCGGAGGCGAGGAACGGGTCCCAGATCACCCAGGCGTCCACGGCGCCTTTCTCGAAGGCCGCCCGCGCATCGGGCGGCGCAAGGAAGACCGGCTGCACGTCACGGTAGTGCAGGCCATGCTTTTCCAGCACCTTGACCAGCAGGTAGTGCACGTTCGAGCCCTTGTTGAGCGCCACGCGCAGGCCCTTCAGTTCGGCCACGCTCTGGATCGCCGAGCCTTTGGGCACGACGACCGCCTCCAGTTGCGGGCGCGGCACCGTGGCCCCCACATACACCAGCGGCGCGCCGGCCGCCTGGGCGAAGATGGGGGGCGCTTCGCCCACGTCGCCGAAGTCGATCGAGCCGACGTTCAGCGCCTCCAACTGCACCGGGCCGGCATTGAACTCGGTCCAGGTCACCTTCACGCCCAAAGGCGCCAGGCGTTTTTCCAGCGTGCCGCGGGCCTTGAGCAGCGACAGCCAGCCCTTTTGGTGGCCCACGCGCAGGACGCGGTCGCCCTTCTGGGCAAAAGCGGGCGGCAGGCCGGCGGCCAGCACGGTGCCGAGGCCGGAAGCCACCATCCGGCGGCGCAAGGAAGAGAAATTCGAAGTCATGCGATCGGTCTTTCTGGCGAGGTCCACCGGGTGCGGGCGGCGATGCAGCGGCCTGCCCGCGGCGAGCGGGTTCTCAAAAATGGGGTAAGGCTTGGGGAGGAGCGGACGGCGGGGGCCGGCCCACAGGCCGGCGCCGCCCGGGGCGCGTCAGACGCTACATCGCACCTGGGAGAAATGCACCGGCGCGAACCGCGTGGCCTGGGCCGGCGCGGGCCGCAGGGTTTCGGTGATGAGCACGTTCACGGCGTCGTCCAGCCGGGAGGACACGTCGTGCCCCACCTCGTAGGCGCCCTCGGGCGTGAGCGTGACCTGGGCATCGGTGGCGTAGATGCCCGGCAGGATGTGCTTGGCGCCCAGCGACTGCAGCACCGGCCGCAGCGCGTAGTCCAGCGCCAGCATGTGGTGGGCGCTGCCGCCGGTGGCCAGCGGCAGCACGGTCTTGCCCTTGAGCGCCGTCTGCGGCAGCAGGTCGAGAAAGACCTTGAGCACGCCGCTGTAGGCTGCCTTGTAGACGGGCGTCGCCACCACCAGCACGCTGGCCTCGGCCACGCTGGCCACCGCGTGGGCGATGGAGCGGTGGCCCGTGTCCGCCAGCAGCAGCGCCTGGGGCGACAGGTCGCGGATGTGCAGGCGCTGCACCAGCGCACCGCGAACCGACAGGCGCTGCGACACGGTATCCAGCAGGGCGGCGGAGCGGGAACGCTCCGAGGGGCTGCCGGCGATCAGGAGGACGGACATGGAATGGGGCTTTCTAGCGCGGGCGGATTGGCAAGAGCGCCGTCTTCACTTCTTGGTGTAGATCTGGTCGAAGCTGCCGCCATCGGCGAAGTGCGCCTTGTCGGCCTTCGCCCAGCCGCCGAAGGCCTGGTCGATGGTCACCAGCGTGAGCTTGGGGAACTGCTTGTCGTACTTGGCCTTGGCCTTGTCGCCCGTGGGGCGGTAGAAGTTCTTGCCGGCGATGTCCTGGCCTTCGTCGGAGTACAGGTACTTGAGGTATTCCTCGGCGACGGCGCGGGTGCCCTTCTTGTCCACGTTCTTGTCCACCACCGCCACGCTGGGCTCGGCCAGGATGGACAGCGACGGCACGACGATCTCGAACTTCTCGGGACCGAACTCCTTCAGCGCCAGGAAGGCTTCGTTCTCCCAGGCCAGCAGCACGTCGCCCACGCCGCGCTGCACGAAGGTGATGGTGGAGCCGCGGGCGCCGGTGTCCAGCACGGGCACGTTGCTGTACAGCTTGGCGACGAAGTCCTTGGCCTGTGCGTCGCCACCGTATTTGCGCTTGGCGAATTCCCAGGCGGCCAGGTAGTTCCAGCGGGCGCCGCCGGAGGTCTTGGGGTTGGGGGTGATCACCTGCACGCCGGGCTTGGCCAGGTCGTCCCAGTCCTTCAGGCCCTTGGGGTTGCCCTTCTTCACCAGGAACACGATGGTCGAGGTGTAGGGAGCCGAATTGTGCGGCAGGCGTTTTTGCCAATCGGCCTTGACGAGGCCGCCGTGCGTGACGAGCGCATCGATGTCGCCGCCCAGTGCCAGCGTGGCCACGTCGGCATCGATGCCGTCGATGATCGAGCGCGCCTGCTTGCCGGAGCCGCCGTGCGATTGCTTGATCGCCAGGTCCTGCCCGCTCTTGGCCTTCCAGTGCTTGGCGAACGCCTGGTTGTATTCGACGTACAGCTCCCGGGTGGGGTCGTAGGACACGTTCAGGAACTGCACCGGCTGGGCCAGCGACGGCAAAGCCGTCAGGGCCATGCCGGCCAGCAGGGCAGCGGCGAGAGGAAACTTGATAAAGTCGCGGCGAACGTTCATGAGAGGCTTTCTTTTGTGGAATGCGGTCCGGTGCAAATCACCGATGCAACGCATTCTGAAAGTCGCTCTTCAAAACTGGAACTACTGAAATTTCAGTTTTAAATACCCAAAACATCTAAACCATCCTTCCAGGACCCTCCCCATGGCACGTACCGTTCAATGCATCAAACTCGGCAAGGAAGCCGAAGGCCTCGACTTTCCCCCCTACCCCGGTGACCTGGGCAAGCGCATCTGGGAGAGCGTCAGCAAGGAAGCCTGGGCCGCCTGGCTCAAGCACCAGACGATGCTGGTGAACGAAAACCGCCTGAACCTGGCCGACGCCCGCGCCCGCCAGTACCTGGCCCGGCAGATGGAGCAGCACTTCTTCGGCGAAGGCGCCGACGCCGCCCAGGGCTACGTGCCGCCCAGCGCGTGAACCGCCGGGAATGAACCCGGCGCGGTTCATGCCGGAGCCCATCGACTGGCTGGAGGACGGCACCCCCTACAGCCCGCGGTTCGGTGACCGCTACCACAGTGAAAACGGCGGCCTGGACCAGGCGCGCCGCGTGTTCCTGCACGGCTGCGGCCTACCGCAGGCCTGGGCCGGCCAGCCGCGCTGGCGCATCCTGGAAACCGGCTTCGGCCTGGGGTTGAACTTCCTCGTGACCTGGGCCGCCTGGCGCAGCGACCCCGATCGCCCCGCCCTGCTGCACTTCTCCTCGTGCGAGGCCCACCCCGTGGCCGCCGCCGACCTGCTGCGCGCCACCCTTGCCCATCCCGACCTCGCGCCCCTGGCGCAGCAGCTGCACGACCAGTTCTGGGGGCTGCTGCCGGGCGTGCACCGCCTGTCGTTCGAGCAGGGCCGCGTGCTGCTCACGCTCTATGTGGGCGATGCCCAGGCCATGCTGCGCCAGCAGATGCCGACGGCCGATTCGGTCTACCTGGACGGCTTCAGCCCGCAGCGCAACCCCGACCTCTGGAACGAACACACCCTGAAGGCCGTGGCGCGCTGCTGTCGGCGGGGCACGCGGCTGGCGACCTGGACCATCGCGCGGGCGGTGCGCGACACGCTCGCGCAGTGCGGCTTCACCGTGGCCAAGGTGCCCGGCGTGCCCCCGAAGCGCGACAACCTGCAGGCCACGTTCGATCCGGCCTGGGAACCCCGGGCGGCGCGCAACGCCCCGCCGCCGCTGGAAGTGGCGGCGGCGTCCGAATGCCTGGTGATCGGCGCGGGCCTGGCCGGCGCCTCGGTCGCCGTGAGCCTGGCGCGGCGCGGGTGGAAGGTGCGGGTGCTGGACCGCGCCGAGGCGCCCGCGCGCGGCGCCTCCGGCCTGCCCGCCGGCCTGTTCGCCCCCCATGTCTCGCCCGACGACAGCGTGCTGTCTCGCCTGTCGCGCAGCGGGGTGCGCACCACGCTGCAGGCGCTGTCGGCCCTGCCGGTGGGCGAAGCCTGGAACCCCTGCGGCGTGCTGGAGCACCGCGTGGACGGCAGCCCGGGGGTGCCGCCGGCCTGGGCCGGCGGGAGTGGCAGCGAATGGAGCCGCCCCGCAGACGCCGACGCGCTGCGGCAGGCCGGGCTGCCGCCCGGCACCGCGGCCTGCTGGCATGCCCGCGCCGGCTGGGTGCGCCCGGCGCAGCTGGTGCAGGCCTTGCTGGACCACCCGGCCATCGCATGGCAGGGCGGCGCCCACGTCGCGCGGTTGCGCCGCGTGCCAGCCAGCGAGGACGGGAAAAGCGAGGGCAAGAGCGACGGCACCGGGCCGGCCAGCTGGCAAGCGATCGATGACCAGGGCCAGGTGCTGGCCGAGGCCCCCTACGCCTTCGTGGCGGCCGGGCCCGACAGCATGCCGCTGCTGGACCACCGCTGGACCCTGCAGCCGCTGCGCGGCCAGGTGTCGTGGGCCGAAGAAGGCGAAGGCACCGCAGGCTGGCCGCCCTTCCCGGTCAACGGCAACGGCAGCCTCGTGCCCCACATTCCCGGACCGGAGGGCGCGAACGGCGCCCGGCGCTGGTACGCCGGCTCCACCTTCGAACGCCATGCCACCGAGCTTCCGCCCAGCAGCGCCGACGAGGCGGCCGCCCACGCCGCCAACTGGAAAAAGCTGCGCACCTTGCTGCCGGCCGTGGCGGACCAGTTGGCGCCCGCCTTCGGCCAGCCCCAAGCAGCCCCAACGGACCGAGTGCCCGGCAAGGAAATCCTCCCCGTTTCGGTCTGGGCCGGCCTGCGCTGCGCCTCACCCGACCGCCTGCCGATTGCCGGCCCGGTGGACCCGCACGCCCTGCCCGGGCTGTGGGTGTGCACCGCGATGGGCGCGCGCGGAATCACGCTGGCGCCGCTGTGCGGCGAACTGGTCGCCGCCCGGCTGCATGGCGAACCATTGCCGCTGGACGCCCGCTTGGCCCAAGCGCTGGGCACGGAACGGCTGTGAACCTGGACTGACCCGCGGGCCGGGCAGAAACGGCGCCCAACCCCTTATCGCCGTTTTGCGCCATCCGCCCCGTGCCAACCCGCGCCAGCCTTGAGGAATATGCTTATTCGCATAACGGCCTCACAAAACAATCGTTTGTTTCCATAAAGACTCCCACTACATTCGCCCGCATGCATGATTTGGCATTCGTTTTCGCGGGCTTCGCGGTGGGCTTGATCGTCGGCCTCACCGGGGTGGGCGGCGGCTCGCTGATGACGCCGATCCTGATCTTCTTCTTCGGCGTAAAGCCGCACCTGGCCATCGGCACCGACCTGCTGTTCGCCGCCTTCACAAAGATGGGCGGTACCGTCAGCCTGGCACGCCAGCGGCTGGTGCCCTGGAAGGTGGTGGGCCTGCTGTGCGCCGGCAGCGTGCCGGCGGCGCTGCTGTCGCTGTGGGCCCTCCAGGTGATGGGGCCCAGCAGCAGCACCGCCCAGCGCATCATGACGACCACGCTCGGCGCCGCCCTGCTGCTGACCGCCGCAGCCATGCTGTACAAGGCCTTCGTGTTTTCTGCCGCCAGCCAGGCGGCCGACCGGGTGGCGCGCGCCGATTCCGGCGAAGACGCCGCACGGCCACGCCACTGGAGCCTGCCGGTGCTGCTGGGCGCCGTGATCGGCACGCTGGTCACCTTCACCTCCGTGGGCGCGGGCGCCATCGGCGTGACGGTGCTGCTGATGGTGTTTCCCCTGCTGCCGTTGCCGCGCATCATCGCGGCCGACATTGCCTATGCCGTGCCGCTGACCCTGGTGGCCGGCCTGGGGCATGCGTCGCTCGGCTCCGTGGACTGGCCGCTTCTGGTCCAATTGCTGGCGGGATCGCTGCCAGGCATCTGGCTGGGCTCGCGCCTCGTATCCCGCGCGCCGGAGCGGTTGATCCGCTCGGCCCTTTCCGTGCTGCTCGCCTGGGCGGGCGCCAAACTGGTTTTGATCTGAGTGACCCACGATGTACCAATACACAGACTTCGACCGCGAATTCATCCGGCTGCGCGCTGAGCAGTACCGCGACCAACTCGAACGCTTCCAGGCCGGCAAGCTTTCGGGCGACGAATTCAAGCCCCTGCGCCTGCAAAACGGCTGGTACGTGCAGCGCTACGCGCCCATGCTGCGTGTGGCCGTGCCCTATGGCGAGCTGTCCAGCACCCAGCTGCGCGTGCTGGCCAAGGTGGCCCGCGAGTACGACCAGCCCGATGCGGCCCTGCTGGCCGAGGCCCAGGCCACGCAGGAAAAGCTGGGCGACATCCCCCTGCACGACGGCCGGCGCATCGGCACGCAACTGAAGTACGGCTACGGCCACTTCACCACGCGCACCAACGTGCAGTACAACTGGATTCCGCTGGACAAGAGCGCCGATGTGATGGACCTGCTGGCGTCCGTGCAGCTGCACGGCATCCAGACCAGCGGCAACTGCATCCGCAACATCACCAGCGACGCGCTGGCCGGCATCGCCGCCGACGAGATCGCCGACCCGCGCCCGTTCTGCGAAATCCTGCGCCAGTGGAGCACGCTGCACCCCGAGTTCGCCTTCCTGCCGCGCAAGTTCAAGATCTCGCTCAACGGCGCCCTGGAAGACCGTGCCGCCCTCGGCTGGTACGACGTGGGCCTGCAGCTGCACAAGAACGATGCCGGCGAGCTGGGCTTTCGCGTGCGCGCCGGTGGCGGCATGGGCCGCACGCCGGTCATCAGCCCGGTGCTGCGCGAGTTCCTGCCCTGGAACCAGCTCATGAACTACCTGGAAGCCGTGATCCGCGTCTACAACCGCTACGGCCGCCGCGACAACGCCTGGAAGGCGCGCATCAAGATCCTCGTCAAGTCCGAAGGCCAGACCTACATCGACCAGGTCGAGGAGGAGTTCCGGCAGATCGTCGAGATCGAAGGCGGACCGCACACCATCACCCAGGCCGAGCTGGACCGCGTGACCGCCTCGTTCCGCGAACCCGAGCTGGACCTGCGCCCGGCCGACGCCGAAGCCGAGACCGTGGCCCTGCTGCGCACCGCCGCCGAGAACGACCAGGACTTCGGCCGCTGGCTCACGCGCAACGTGATGCCGCATCGCCATCCGCAGCTGCGCGCCGTGGTGCTGTCGTTCAAGCGCCTGGGCTACGCGCCCGGCGACGCCACCGCCGAGCAGATGGAAGCCGCCGCCGACCTGGCCGACCGCTTCTCGGGCGGCGAGGCCCGCGTGACGCACGAACAGAACCTGCTGCTGCCCTGGGTGCGCCGCGACCAGTTGCCCGAGCTGTACAAGGCCGCCAAGGCGCTCGGCCTCGCTAAGCCCAACATAGGCCTGCTGACCGACATGATCGCCTGCCCCGGCGGCGACTTCTGCTCGCTGGCCAATGCCCGCTCGCTGCCCATCGCCGAAGCCATCACCGAGCGCTACCAGGACCTGGACGAGCTGTGGGACCTGGGCGAGATCGACCTGCACATCAGCGGCTGCATCAACAGCTGCGGCCACCACCACAGCGGCCACATCGGCATCCTGGGCGTCGACAAGGACGGCAAGGAGTGGTACCAGATCACGCTGGGCGGCGCCGACGGAACGAACCTGTCGGGTCCGGCCATTCCCGGCAAGATCATCGGCCCGTCGTTCAGCGCCAGCGAAGTGCCCGGCGTGATCGAGGCGCTGCTGGCTACCTACCGCACCGAGCGCCTGCCCGTGGTGGACGCCGCCCACGGCCCCCGGCACGAGAACTTCATCGACACCGTGCGCCGCGTGGGCATCGAGCCGTTCAAGGCCGCCGCCAACGCCGCGCGCCACCCGGCCGAAGTCCTCTCCGCCTGACATCCGCCGACGTCCTTAAGCCCCATCGAATTACTATGAAAATAATAGCTGCCAGCGCACACAGCACCAGCGCAGAAGGCCAAAAAGTCCTTGAACTGGCCAACGACGCCGACCCGCTCGCGCAAGACCTTGCAGGCATCGAGCGCATCGATCTGCACTTTCCGAAATTCACCGACGGCCGCGCATTCAGCCAGGCCCGCCTGCTGCGCCAGCGCCTGAAGTTCGCGGGCGAGATCCGCGCCACGGGCGAGGTGCTCATCGACCAGTTGGTGCAGATGGCCCGCTGCGGCTTCGACGTGGCCGTGCTGCGCGAGGGCGTGGACATGGCCGACGCGCAGCGCCAGCTGGACCGCTTCCACGCCTTCTACCAGGGCGACGTGACGCACCCGCTGCCGCATTTTCGCGACGCCGCCTGACGCGACGCCCCCCGCCCCGCACACCGACGCCCCCAACGAGATCCCCCGCATGAATGCCCGCACCGAATCCCATGTGCTGAGCCACCTCAGCAACCGCCACCTGGACGCTCTGGAAGAAGAAACCATCTTCATCCTGCGCGAGGTGGCCGCCGCCTTCGAGCGCCCCGCCCTGCTGTTTTCGGGCGGCAAGGATTCGCTGGTGATGCTGCGGTGCGCCGAGAAGGCTTTTGGCGTGGGGCGCATCCCGTACCCGCTGCTGATGATCGACACCGGCCACAACTTCCCCGAGGTGACGGACTTCCGCGACTTCCGGGCGAAGGAGCTGAGGGCCGAGCTGATCGTGCGCAGCGTGGAAGACTCCATGGCACGCGGCACCGTGCGCCTCGCCCACCCGGGCGAGAGCCGCAACGTGCACCAGTCGGTCACGCTGCTGGAGGCCATCGAGGAATTCCGCTTCGACGCGCTGATCGGCGGCGCCCGCCGCGACGAGGAAAAGGCCCGCGCCAAGGAGCGCATCTTCTCGCACCGCGACAGCTTCGGCCAATGGCAACCCAAGGCCCAGCGGCCCGAGCTGTGGACGCTGTTCAACACACGGCTGGCGCCGGGCGAGCACTTTCGCGTGTTCCCCATCAGCAACTGGACCGAACTCGACGTGTGGCAGTACATCGACCGCGAGCAGATCGCCCTGCCCTCGCTCTACTACACCCACAAGCGCCAAGTGGTGGAGCGCAAGGGCCTGCTCGTGCCCGTGACCGACCTCACCCCGCCGCGCGACGGCGAAACGGTGGAGACGCGCGACGTGCGCTTTCGCACCGTGGGCGACATCACCTGCACCTGCCCGGTGGAGAGCCCGGCCGCCACGGCCGCCGACATCGTGATCGAGACCCTGGCGGCCGATGTGAGCGAGCGCGGCGCCACGCGCATGGACGACAAGACCTCCGACGCCTCGATGGAAAAGCGCAAGAAAGACGGGTACTTCTGATGACCACCACTACCAATTCGATAGCAGCACAGGCAATCAATCCGCCGGCATCGGGCCAAAACGATGCCATTTCTGCACTGAAGTTCATCACTTGCGGCTCGGTCGACGACGGCAAGAGCACCCTCATCGGCCGCCTGCTGGTGGACAGCAAGGCCGTGCTCCAGGACCACCTGGCCGGCGTGCAGCGCCAGGGCGAGACCGACCTGGCCCTGCTGACCGACGGCCTGTCGGCCGAACGCGAGCAGGGCATCACCATCGACGTGGCCTACCGCTACTTCGCCACCGAAGAGCGCAAGTTCATCATCGGCGATGCGCCGGGCCACGAGCAGTACACGCGCAACATGGTCACCGCCGCCAGCAGCGCCGACGCCGCTGTGGTGCTGGTCGATGCCACCAAGCTCGACTGGAAGAACCCCGGCCTCGAACTGCTGGTGCAGACACGCCGCCACTCCCTGCTGGTGCACCTGCTGCGCGTGCATTCGCTGGTGTTCGCCGTGAACAAGCTCGATGCGGTGCAAGACCCGGCACTCGCCTTCCGCCACATCCGCGATGCGCTGGGCGCGTTCGCTCAGGCCGCCGGCATCGCCGCGCGGGCGACGGTGCCCGTGTCCGCCCTCAAGGGCTGGAACGTGGTGGATGCGCACCCCGGCTGGTGCGGCTACGAAGGCCCGAGCCTGCTGCAGATCCTGGAGCGCCTGCCCAACACGCCCACCGACGTCGCGCTGCCGCTGGCCTTCCCGGTGCAGTGGGTCGAGAAATTCTCGTCCTCCGCCGACACCTCCCAGGGGCGCCGCGTGTTCTGGGGCCGCGTGGCGGCAGGCGCCGTGGCGCCGGGCACGGCCGTGCAGGTGTTCCCGAGCGGCCAGCAGGCCACCGTGGCCCAGGTCCTGGACCATGCGCGCCGCCCCGTGGGCGTGCCGGCCGGCCAGAGCGCGGGCATCGTGCTCGACCGCGAGGTGGATGTGTCGCGCGGCGACTGGATCCTTGCCGCACCGCAGGCCGCCGCCGTGGCCGCCGACGATTTCGACACCCCGGCATCGACGCCGTCGTGGCCCGGCCGGCGCGAACTGCGCGCCACCGTGGCCTGGATGGACGACGAGCCCCTGGTCGCCGGCCGCGTGTACTGGGCGCTGCACGGCCACCGCTGGGTCAAGGCCAAGGTGCAGCGCGTGGTGCACAAGCTCAACATCCACACGCTGGCCGAAGAAGACGCCGCGCAGCTCGACCCCAATGCCATCGGCCACGTGGACCTGCTGCTGCAGGAGCCCCTGCCCGCCGCGCCGTTCACCCAGGCGCGCGTGCTGGGCTCGCTGATCCTGGTGGATACCGCCAGCCACAAGACCGCTGGCGCGGTGCTCGTGAACGCCCCGGCGGCCTGACCCGAGGCGCCGAATCCTTGCCGTTGCAGGGGCGGCCCCCGGGCCGCTCCCTGAAACGCCCTAAAATCGCGGGTTACCCCCGATCCAACGACAACTCCTGCCATGACTCACGTCGTCTCCGAAAACTGCATCAAGTGCAAGTACACCGACTGTGTGGACGTGTGCCCCGTGGACTGCTTCCGCGAAGGCCCCAACTTCCTCGTGATCGACCCCGATGAATGCATCGACTGCGCCGTGTGCATTCCCGAGTGCCCGGCCAACGCCATCTTTGCCGAGGAAGACCTGCCCCCGGACCAGATCGCCTTCATCAAGATCAACGCCGACCTGTCGCCCCAATTCAAGAGCATCACCAAGCGCAAGGCGCCCCTGCCCGACGCCGACGAATGGAACGGCAAGCCCGGCAAGGTGGCCGACCTGATCCGCTGAAGCAGACAGGCCCCCGACGCCCCGTGAAGATCGAAGCGACCACAGCCCCCTCGAGAACCATCGAGACGGATGCCGCCGTCATCGGCGCGGGGCCGGTCGGGCTGTTCCAAGTGTTCCAGCTCGGGTTGCAGGGCATTGCAGCCCACGTGATCGATGCGCTGCCCCATGTGGGCGGCCAGTGCGCCGAGCTCTACGGCGACAAACCCATCTACGACATTCCCGGCATTCCCGTCTGCACCGGACGCGAGCTCGTCGCGCTGCTGCAGCGGCAGATCGCCCCGTTCCCAACCACCTTCCACCTGGGCCAGCGTGTCGCCACGCTTGCGCCGCAGCCCGACGGGCGGCTTTTGCTGCAGACCACGGCCAGCACCGCGCTGCTGGCGCGCACGGTCTTCATCGCCGCGGGCGTGGGCGCGTTCGTGCCGCGCGCCGTCAAGGCCGAAGGCATCGATCGCTTCGAAGGCACGCAATTGCATTACCACGAGGATGCGGCCGACACCGCCGGCCGGCATGTGGTCGTGCATGGCGGCGAAGACACCGCCGTGGCCCGCGCCATCGCCTGCGCCCAACCGGGCCCGCACGCCGCCGCCAGCGTGACCCTGCTGCACCGGCGCGATGCCTTCCAGGCGCCGCTCGAGGCCTTGGCCCAGCTGCAGGCCCTGCGCGATGTCGGCCGCATCGCGGTGGTGGCCGGGCAGATCGTCGGCATCGAGGTGCAGCAGGACCGCCTGAGCGCGCTGCAACTGATCGACCCGGAGGGCCAGCCGCGACCGTTGCCGCTCGACGTGCTTATCGCCTGCCTCGGCATCTCGCCACGCCTGGGCGCCATCGCCGACTGGGGCCTGGCGATGGAGCGCAAGCAGCTCGTGGTCGATACCGCCACGTTCCGCACGGCCATCCCCGGCATCCATGCGGTGGGCGACATCAACACCTACCCCGGCAAGCGCAAGCTGATCCTGTGCGGCTTCCACGAAGCCACGCTGGCGGCCTTCGGCGCGGCGGAATACCTGTCCGGCGCGCCCGTGGCGCTGCAATACACCACCACCAGCGCCCGGCTGCACGAGCGGCTGGGGGTGGCGGTGCCGGCGGCCTCCGCACCGCCCTAGAATCGCGGCTTCGCCAGGGGTGCTGCCGACCTGCCCCCGTCTGAGACTTTCCCCTTGAATCGGCCGGGGTCATCCTCGCGCAGGCCATTCGCCTCCCGCCGCCACGCCCACCGCATGCCGTCCCGGCGTGCCTTGGGGCCAGCCCGTGCCGCGACCCTGCTGTGCCTGCCATCCACGGAGCTTCCATGCCGCCCTCCTCGCCCCCTGCGCCCGCCAACGACGCGCTGATCCCCATCGCGCCCGACCGCCGCGTCTTCCGTTTCGGCGACCATGCCTCGCTGTGGTTCAGCCTGGGCGTGGGCCTGCTGGTGATGCAGGTCGGCGCCTATCTGATGCCCGCGTTGAGCCCGCGCGAGGCGCTGGCAGCCATCGTGGCCGGGTCGCTGATCGGCGCCGGCCTGCTGGGCTGGGTGGCCAAGATCGGCTGCGACAGCGGCCTGGCGAGCGCCGGGCTGATGCATGCCGTCTACGGGCGCGCGTTCGCGGGCCTGCCCATCGGGCTCAACATCGTGCAGCTCGCGGGCTGGGGCGCGTTCGAGCTGGTGGTGATGCGCGATGCCACGGTGGCCATCGGCCGGCAGGCCGGCGCCATGGGCGGGGCCCATCGGCCGGCAGGCCGGCGCCATGGGCGGGGCCCATTGGCCGGTGCTGGCCACGCTGCTGTGGGGCGGCGTGGTGATGCTGCTGCTCAGCGGCTCGATGGTGCAGTTGGTGCGCCGGCTCATCGCGCGCGTGGCGCTGCCCCTGGTGGTGCTGTCGCTGCTGTGGCTGAGCTGGCAGTTCGTGTCGCTGGCGCAGGCCCAGGGCTTCGCCACGCTGTGGACGCGCCCGGGCGCGGGCGGCATGGGCGTGCTGCCGGCGCTCGACCTGGTGATCGCCATGCCCATCTCCTGGCTGCCGCTGGTGGCCGACTACGCGCGCCACGGCACGTCCGGCCGGTCCGCGCTGCGCGGCACCTGGTGGGCTACGCGCTGGTCAACCTGTGGTGCTACGCGCTCGGCGT
Organism: Acidovorax sp. SUPP2825; assembly: GCF_030158995.1. Classification (NCBI taxonomy): domain Bacteria; kingdom Pseudomonadati; phylum Pseudomonadota; class Betaproteobacteria; order Burkholderiales; family Comamonadaceae; genus Acidovorax; species Acidovorax sp. SUPP2825. The sequence goes on from NZ_BQXK01000010.1 coordinate 188,905, forward strand.
GCTGGTGGCGCTCACGCTGCCCAGCCAGGACCTGGTGACCGCGCTGCTCCTGGCCCAGGGCGGGCTGATCGCGCTGTCGCTCATCCTGATCGACGAGGTGGACAACGCCTATGGCGATGCGTATTCGGGCGCGGTCTCGGCCCACAGCCTGCTGCCGCGCTGGGGCGTGCGCCGGTGGGGCATGGCCATGGCGGTGCTGTGCACGGCGCTCGCCTTGGTGCTGCCGATGCACAGCCTGGAGCCGTTCCTGCTCCTGCTCAGCTCGGTATTCGTGCCGCTGTTCGGCGTCATCCTGGGCCGGCTGGCGTTCGGCGCGCCGGTGCAGCAGGCCCTGGCAAAGGCGCGGCAGGTGGAATGGCTGCCCGTCGGTCTCTGGATCGCCGGCATCGCCTGCTACCACGGGCTGCCGCGGGTGCTGCCGGCGCTGGGCGCGGCTTTGCCGACGCTGTGCCTGTGCTTCGCGCTGGCCTTCCTGACCCGCCCGGGCCGGCGTTGACCCATGCCTGCGGCGCACACGGCCGGCTTGCGTGGCCGCGTGGTGGTATGAGGCAAAAATCGGGCTCCAGCACAATCAAGTCGCCGGCATGTAGCTATTATTTTTATAGCACACCCAGCAGCCTTGGTCGGTGAGGGACGGGCAGGCAGCGCCCCTGCGCGGTCAGCCCTGCACGATGCGCTGCGCCACGGGGCTGTGCCCATGGTTCAGCGGCCCGTGGCCCCGGCCGGTGTGCACATCGGCGCCCGCGGCGATGGCCGCCAGGATGTAGGCGCGCGCATGCTCCACGGCCTGCACCAGCGGCTCGCCGAGCGCCAGGTGCGCGGCGATCGCGGACGACAGCGTGCAGCCCGTTCCGTGGCCGTTGTGCGTGGCAATGCGGGCCGACTGCAGCCGGTGGTACAGGCCCTGGGGCCCGGCCAGCACGTCGATCACCCAATCGCCCGGCAGGTGGCCGCCCTTGAGCAGCACGGCCGGCGCACCGAGCGCCAGCAGGTCCTTCGCCGCAGCGTCCAGCGCATCGGCACCGTCCACCGCCCGTCCCAGCAGCAAGCCCGCTTCGTCGAGGTTGGGCGTGACCAGCGTGGCGAGCGGGAACAAGGCCTCGACCAGCACGCCCACGGTTTCTTGCGCGATGAGCCGGTCGCCGCTGGTGGCGACCATCACCGGGTCCAGCACCACGTGCGGCAGGCGGTGGCGGCGGATGGCATCGGCCACCACGCGCACCACCTCGGGCGAATGCAGCATGCCGATCTTCACGGCGTCCACGCCGATGTCCTCCACCACCGCATCGATCTGCTGGCGCAGCATGTCCGGCGGCACGCCGTGGATGGCGCGCACGCCCTGCGTGTTCTGCGCGGTCAGGGCGGTGATGGCGGTCATGCCGTAGCAGCCCAGGGCGCTGAAGGTTTTCAGGTCGGCCTGGATGCCCGCTCCGCCGCCGCTGTCCGATCCGGCGATCGACAGCACGCGTGCGTAGCGGCGGACGGCCGGCGGCGAGAGGGTCTCAGTGTTCATGGGCAAAAATTATGGCCCATGCGCCAGGTCAAACCGGCGGGCGCGGTCACTGTGCTGTAATCCCTGCACGGACGAAACAGGGGTGTCCCGCCCATGGCGCGCGACTGAGAACATACCCTGGGGCCTGGCGGCCACACCACCGCCCCGCGTGCCCCGCGACCCGATCCAGGTCATGCTGGCGTGGGGAGTTTCATCGGCGGAGCCTTCCCGTTTTGTCCCCCTGTTGGCTTGCAGACAGACGGACCCGATGCGCCCCCCTCTTCTTTCCCCTTCCTCGCCCTCCTCCCTTGCCATTCTGGGCGCCGGCCTCATGGGCCGGCTGCTGGCCGTGGAGCTGGCCCACCAGGGCCATGCGGTCACGGTCTACGACGCCGCCGGGCCCGATGCGCAAGGCGCCGCGGCGCGCATCGCCGCGGCCATGCTGGCACCCTTGGCGGAGTCCGCGGTGACCGAGCCCGGCGTGGTGCGCATGGGCCACTACGCGCTCGCGCGCTGGCCGCAGTTGCTGGCCCGCCTGAACGGGCCCGTGTTCTTTCAGCAGGAAGGCACGCTGATCCTGTGGCACCGCCAGGACGCGCCCGAGGCCGCCCGGCTGCGCGGACAGCTCGAACGCACCACGGCCGCGCTGCCCGAACTGCCGGCCCTGCAGGTGCTCGACAGCGCCGGCGTGCAGGCGCACGAGCCGGCCGTGGGCCAGCGCTTCGCCCAGGGGCTGTATCTGCCCGGCGAGGGCCAGCTGGACAACCGGCAGCTGCTGGCCGCGCTGGAGGCCAGCTTCGCCGGCCTGGGCATCGAGGCCCACTGGCACTGCCCGCGCGCACCGTCGGACTTTTCCCCCGGCATGCCCGGCCAGCCCGACTGGGTGATCGACTGCCGGGGCCTGGGCGCCCGCACGCAGTGGAGCGCGCTGCGCGGCGTGCGCGGCGAGGTCGTGCGCGTGCATGCGCCCGAGGTGACCCTGCAGCGGCCGACCCGCCTGGTGCATCCGCGCTACCCGATCTACATCGCCCCCAAGGAAGACCACCTGTTCGTGATCGGCGCGACCGAGATCGAATCGGACGACCTGTCGCCCGCCAGCGTGCGCTCGACCCTGGAGTTGCTGAGCGCGGCCTACGCGGTGCATTCGGGCTTTGCCGAGGCCCGCATCCTCGAAGTGGCCACGCAATGCCGCCCGACCCTGCCCGACAACCTGCCCGCCCTCCGCCAGGTGCGCCCGCGCGTGCTGGAGGTCAACGGCCTGTACCGCCATGGCTTCATGATCGCCCCGGCCATCCTCGACGCCGTCATGGAATGGTTGAACCAGGGACAATCGGCGCTGGCCTCCCGTTTCGATCTGGCCCTGCACCTCGACGAAGAGGCAGCCCTTTCCCCATGAACATCACCATCAACCAGACCGCCACGACCCTGCCGGAGCCTGCCACCGTGGCCGACGCGCTGGCCGCCATCGCCGCGCGCCCGCCCTTTGCCGTGGCCGTGAACACCGTTTTCGTTCCCAACACCCAGTACCACCTGCGCCAGCTTGCCGCGGGCGACCGGGTGGAAGTGATCTCGCCCGTGACGGGCGGCTGAGCACCATGCATTCCCCTTCCAACCCTTCCCGAGACGACGCCGACGCCGATGCGCTGGTGCTGTACGGCCAGCGCTTTTCCAGCCGCCTGCTGCTGGGCACCGCCCGTTACCCATCCCCCAGCGTGCTCGAAGCCGCCGTGCAGCGCGCCCGGCCCGCGATGGTGACCGCCTCGCTGCGGCGCCAGGGCAGCAACGCCGCCGAGACCGGCAGCGGCTTCTGGGAGCTGCTGCGGCGCCTGGACGTGCCCGTGCTGCCCAACACCGCAGGCTGCCACAGCGTGCAGGAGGCCATCACCACCGCGCAGATGGCGCGCGAGGTGTTCGGCACGCCCTGGATCAAGCTGGAGCTGATCGGTGACGACTACACGCTGCAGCCCGACACGCTGAACTTGGTCGATGCCGCCTCGCAGCTGATCCGCGACGGCTTCCAGGTGCTGCCCTACTGCACCGAGGACCTGGTGCTCTGCCAGCGCCTCGTCGACGTGGGCTGCCAGGCAGTGATGCCCTGGGCCGCGCCCATCGGCACCGGCCGCGGCCCCGTCAACCCCTACGCGCTGCAGCTGCTGCGCGAGCGCCTGGACGTGCCCATGCTGGTGGACGCCGGCCTGGGCCTGCCCTCGCATGCCTGCCAGGTGATGGAATGGGGCTACGACGGCGTGCTGCTCAATACCGCCGTGGCCCTGGCGCAAGACCCGGTGGCCATGGCCGGCGCCTTCGCCGACGCCGTGCAGGCCGGCCGCACCGCCCGACGCGCGGGCGCCATGGCCGCGCAGGAAGCCGCCCAGCCGAGCACCCCGGTGCTGGGCACCCCTTTCTGGCACCACGACCATGGCTGAAATGCTGCACGGAACCGCTTCGGGGCACGCCGCATCGGTGCGCGCCATCCTGGCCGCGCACGGCGCCGCTTTCGCCGACTTCCCGTCCCAGCCGGCCCCCGTGCCGCTGTCCGGCGGCCCGGTGTACCGCGCGGCGCTGGAGGCTTGCAGCGCATTGGGTTTCATCGCCAGCGATGCCGAGTGCCTCGCCCGGGCCTGGCAGGCGCAGACGGACCGCACCGGCGGCTTCGATGCCGCGCAGTGGCCCGATGCCCCGCAAGACTTCGGCCTGCAGCCGCTGCCGCACTACCAGCCCTTCCCCGCGTGCCCCGAGCGGCTGGGCCTCTATGCAGTGCTGCCCGATGCGCAATGGGTGGGCCACATGGCCCGTGCCGGCGTACCCACCGTGCAGCTGCGCTACAAGACGGACGACGCACAAACCATCGCGCAGGAAGTGCGGGCCGCCGTGGACGCCGTGCGCGGCACCCGTGCCCTGCTGTTCATCAACGACCACTGGCAGGCCGCCATCGACGCGGGCGCCTACGGCGTCCACCTGGGCCAGGAAGACCTCGATGCGCTGGCGCCCGCGCAGCTGCAGGCCATCCGCGACGCCGGCCTGCGCCTGGGGGTCAGCACCCACGGCTATGCGGAAATGGTGCGCGCCGATGCCGCGGCGCCCAGCTACGTGGCCATGGGGGCCGTGTTTCCCACCACGCTCAAGAAGATGGCCACCGTGCCCCAGGGGGTGGCACGCCTGGCCGGCTACGCCCGCCTGATGCGGCACTACCCGATGGTCGCCATCGGCGGCATCGGGGCGCCGCAGTTCGGCGAGGTGCTGGCCACGGGCGTGGGCTCGATCGCCGTGGTGCGGGCGCTCGTCAATGCCGACGATCCGGAAGCCGCCGCACAGGACCTGATGGCCCGCATGGCCGGTTGACACCGGCCACGCCTGGCAGGCGCGCAGCCACGGCAGCAAGCCGCAACGCGCGGCATGCCCTGCATCGAAAAAGGCCCCGAAGGGCCTTTTTTTACGTCACTTGTCCGTGCGCTGCTTTCGCTCCAGCTCTTCGAGCTCCAGCCGCAGTTCCATCTTGTCGTTGTCCATGCCGAAGCCGACCGGTTGCCCGGCAGACGGCGGCGCGGTGACGGGCACCGGGGGCAGCTCGCTCAGCGTGAGCGGCGGCGGATCCGTCAGGTCGATGTCCAGCATGGCCTCGGAGATCGGCTTGGGGGCCAGCGGCGCCGGGATCGACTCCCAGGAGAACCCGGCAGACAGCGAGTCCAGCGATTGCAGCTCCTGCTCCCGGCGTGCGGAAAGGCTGTCCACACCGAAGGCGCTGGCGGAAGGCAATTCCGGCTCGGGCTCGATTTCCAGCGGCGGGGGCGTGAGGGGTGTGGTGCGGGTGCGTGGCGGCGGGGCACCGCGGGCACTGGCCGGCGTGGTCTGCGCGATGGCCAGCAACAGCAACAGATCGTCGTAGGCCGCCAGATCGAACGGCGACGCGATGGCGTCTTCGCCGCGACGGAACAGGCAGCCTTCGAGGGTTTCCAGCACCTCGGGGGACGACCATTCGGCCTCGATGGCCGCCAACGCTTCCGTGTAGCTCTCCAGCGTCAGGCCCGTCCGGTGGAACGAGGAGAACTCCGGCACCTGCGCATTGAACTGCGCCTGAAACTGGGCCCGCAGCTGATTGAAGCTCTCCACCCGGCTCAGCGTGTGATACAGGCGCAGCAACTCCAGGTAGGCGAAGGGCGAGGTCTCTCCATGCTCGGCAATGTGGCGCTTGAGCACGCCGATGGCCTGGTCATGCTCGCCCACCGACACGAAGAAGTCGGCCTGCTGCTGGATGTCGAACAGGTCCTCCGGGTGCACGATGGGCGCGGCGCGGACGGCCAGGGCCGGCGGCGGCACCACCGATACGGGTGGCACGGGGGCCGGCGGCGCCAGGGGCGCGGGCGCGCTGCGCAACGAGGGTTCAGTACGGCGCATCACCGGCGGCGGAGCGCGCTCGGGCAAGGTGGCGGCGCGCGGCGCGGGCTTGGCGGGTGCCGGGGCCGGCATCGGCGCAGGCACGGGCACCGCCACAGGGGCCGGGGGCACAACCGGCTCGGGCATGCCCGCCCAATCGTCTGCCGCCTGCGGCGCGGTCTGGAGGGACTCGCGCCCAGCCGGCCCATCCACCACCGCACCGGCCACGGGGCCGTTGCCGCCGCTGGCAGCGACGGCATGGCTCCAGGCCAGCGCCGACTGGCGGCGCGCGCGCGCCCAGATCCAGGCGGCCAATCCCAGGGCCAGGACCAACAAGGCCAGCAGCCCGTAGACCACCGTGGCCGAAAAACGCTCGGTCTCGGCGGCTTCCAGCTGCTGCTTGAGCTGGGCGGCGGCCGCGCGCTCGGAGGTGGCCTGGGCACGCTGCGCTGCCACCTCGGCCTCGAGCTTGCCGGTGCGTGCCGCGGACTGCTGCAGTTCTTCCACCGGCGTGTTGAGGGCCTTCCACAGGGCGGCGGCCTCGGTGCGCTGTGGGCTGGCATCGGTGGCAGTGGGCGCGGCCATCTCCGGTGCCGCACGCAGCGGCAACGGGGCATCGAGCCACACATCCAGGGGCTCCATCACCAGGCGGGGGCGCTCAACGGGCGCCGGCTGCTGCGGGCTGGTGAACACCCCGCGGCCCGAGGCGGGCGTGGCGGGGGCCGCCGCAGCACGGGGTGCGGAGGCATTCGCGGCAGGGGCCCGTGGGGGACGGGGCGCCGCCGCGGGCCTGCGTGGGGCTGCATCGGTGGTGGCTGCGGCGGAAGTCCGCCCCTCACCCGTTGCAGCCGCGCCGTCGCCAGCCAGCCCGGTACCTGTGGCCGGTGCCGTGCGAGGCCGCGCCAATTGGCCCAGGTCCACGGGGCGGGAGGTGCCAGCCGCCGATTCGGGCAACTGCGCAAAAAAAGTGTAGTTTCGTGTAACACCGCCGCGGCATCCCGCGGTGAGCTTGGCGGTGAGAATGGGTTCGTCGGCCGACACATTGGCCTGCACGCGCACGGCAGCGGATCGGCCGGCCGAGGCGGGTATCGGCGTCACCCGCACTTTGGAATCCGGAACCGGCGTCTCGCCGGAAACCAGCCGGGCCGCCACGCAGGAGGATTCGATGTCCGTGCCCGGGTCGGGCTGCACCTCGAACACCAGATCCACCGGAGCGCCCAGCACCACGGCGCCGCGGCTCGCGCCCAGCGAAAGTGCCGTGGCGCTGCAGGCAACCATCGACAAACTTGCACCAAGAATCGCGTTACTTATTTTCACAACAGTTTCTTTTTTGTTCGGCCCATTCTGGCACATAAGTACTCCCCAATACGCCGCCGCCATAATGCGCCCCATGACCAGCAACCCATTTTCCTTCGTGGGCATCATAGGCACCGGTGCCATGGGCCAGGGCATTGCCCAAATGGCGGCACAGGCCGGCAGCAATGTTCTTCTATTTGATGCCAAGCCTAACTCAGCAGGCGAAGCGATTGACCATATCAAGCAGCAATGGCTGCGCCTCGTAGGCAAGGGCCGCATTACCGAAGCCCAAGCCGGCGACTGGCAGGCGCGGTTGACGGCGGTGTCCTCGCTGGAAGGTCTGGCGCCATGCGACCTGATCGTCGAAGCCATTGTGGAACGGCTCGACGCCAAGCAGTCGCTTTTTGCACAGATGGAGCGCATTGTCGCCACAGATACCGTGCTGGCAAGCAACACGTCCTCGCTTTCGGTGACGGCCATTGGTGCGGCGCTGCAACACCCCCAGCGTCTGGCGGGTTTCCATTTCTTCAATCCCGTGCCGCTGATGAAGGTGGTGGAAGTCATCGCCGGCCTGCGCACGGACTCCGCCGTGTGCGAGCGGCTCGCCGCACACGCCCGCTGCATGGGCCACACCCCGGTGCAGGCGCAGGACACGCCGGGCTTCATCGTCAACCATGCGGGACGGGGCTACGGCACCGAAGCGCTGCGGATCGTGAGCGAGGGCATTGCCGATTTCGCCACGGTGGACCGCATCCTGCGCGACCAGGTCGGCTTCAAGCTGGGGCCCTTCGAGCTCATGGACCTGACCGCGCTCGACGTGTCGCACCCCGTCATGGAGTCGGTGTACCACCAGTATTTCGAGGAGCCCCGCTACCGCCCCAGCGTGATCACCGCCCAGCGCCTGGCCGGCGGCATGCTCGGCAGGAAGACCGGCGAAGGCTTCTTCCGCTATGCCGACGGCGTGGCGCAGGTGCCCGCGGAGCCGGCCGCGCCGGTCGTGGACCACATACCGCCGGTCTGGGTGTCCCCCCGTACCGCGCGGCGGGCCGAGCTTTACCAGTTGCTCAAGGACCTGGGCGCGCAGATCGAAACCGGCACTTCGCCTTCCCCCAACGCGATCACGCTGGTGGCGCCCCTGGGGTTCGACATCACCACGGTGGCCGTGGTGGAGCGGCTCGACCCCGCCCGCACCCTGGGCATCGACATGCTGGTGGAAGACGCCGCCACCAGGCGCCGCGTACTGGCCACCAACCCCGCCACGCGCGTGGACATCCGCAACGCGGCCCACGCGCTGTTCGCCCGCGACGGCAAGCCGGTGAGCGTGATCCGCGACAGCGGCGGCTTCGTCACGCAGCGCGTGGTGGCCACCATCGTGAACATCGCCAGCGACATCTGCCAGCAGGGCATCTGCAGCCCGGCCGACCTGGAAACGGCGGTCACGTTGGGCCTGGGGTATCCGCTCGGGCCGCTCGCCATGGGCAATCGCTGGGGGCCGACCAACATCCTCGAAGTGCTGTTCAACATGCAGACCGTGTATGGCGACACGCGCTACCGACCCAGCCCCTGGCTGCGCCGACGCGGTGCGATCGGGCTCAGCCTGCTGCACGAAGAAGAGTGAACCCACCGATCTTCCCTGCGGGCCGGCGCATCGCCGGCCCTGCCCGTCTCTTCTTTACTTAAAGCGCCCATGCCCGCACAACTCCAGAGCACCAGCCACGGCCAGACCCTCGTGCTGACCATCCGCCACCCGGAAATGCGCAACGCGCTCGATCCGGCCATCTGCGCGGCAGGCATCGAAGCCCTGAACGGCACCGAGCGCAGCGCGGACGTGCGCAGCGTGGTCATCACCGGCGCCGACGGCACGTTCTGCGCGGGCGGCAACCTGCAGCGGCTGCTGGCGCGGCGACAGGAAGATGCCGAGTCGCAGGCGCAGGGCGTGGAAGCGCTGCACCACTGGATCGAAACCATCCGCGCCTACCCCAAGCCGGTGATCGCCGCTGTCGAGGGCGCAGCGGCCGGCGCTGGATTTTCGCTGGCGCTGGCCTGTGACCTCATCGTGGCGGCGCGCAACGCGACCTTCACCATGGCCTACAGCAGCATCGCGTTGTCGCCCGACGGTGGCGCAAGCTGGAGCCTCGCCAACGCCGTGCCGCGCCAACTGGCCAGCGAAATGCTCATGGGCGGCGGCAAGGTGGAGGCCGAACGCCTGCACGCCCTGGGCGTGGTCAACCGGCTGTCGCAGACCGGCTCGGCCCTGGCCTGCGCGCTGGAGCTGGCAGACACCCTGAACGCACGCGCCCCCAATGCGCTGGCCAGCATCAAGGAGCTGATCAGCGAGGCCCCGCAGAACACGCTGACCGCGCAGCTGGCCCAGGAGCGCCAGCACTTCGTGCGCAACCTGCAGCACCCCAACGCGGGTGAAGGCATCTCCGCCTTTCTGGAAAAGCGCCCAGCTCGCTATTAATAAGATAGCAACCAAGACATATAAAACGCCGGCATCGGGGCATTTCGCCTCGAATCGCTGCCCCTGAGCTCCACCATCGTCTTCGCGCCGGCCCATCACGGCCGCGTCGCGGCGTGGCCGTCCGCGCGTGCCAGACACGCAGGCGACAGCCCCGGGACAACGAGCAGCAGGCGCACCGGTCCCGGGCGCGACAATGAAAGCGATACCAGTCACCCAAAAGACAGACCAATGGACGACCCCATTCTTACCATCGAAGAACGTGAAGCGATCAATACCGGTCGCTGGTTCTCTTCCCTCTCCCCTTCTCTGCGGCACGACATTCTCCGATGCGCGTACGTCAAACGCTTCAAGGACGGCGGCCTGATCGCCGCCCGCGGCGATCCGCCCGAGGAATGGATCGCGTGCGCCCGCGGCGCGGTGCGGGTGAGCTCCACCTCCATCTCGGGCAAGCAGATCACGCTGACCTATGTGGAGCCCGGCATCTGGTTCGGCGACGTGGCGATCTTCGACGGGGACCGCCGCACGCACGATGCCTATGCGCATGGCGACACGACCATCCTGTGCGTGGCCAAGGCCGACTTCCGCAAGATCCTCAGCGCGCACGTGGAGTTCTACGAGGCCATGCTGCGCCTGCATGCGCGGCGCATCCGCCAGCTCTACGGCCTGGTGGAAGACCTCAACACCCTGCCCCTGCGCGCGCGGCTGGCCAAGCAGCTGCTGCACCTGGTGCGCAGCTACGGCATTCCCAGCCTGTCGGACGGGCGCGAGATGCGCATCGGCCTGCAACTGGCGCAGGAAGAGTTGGCGCAATTGCTGGGCGCCTCGCGCCAGCGCGTGAACCAGGAACTCAAATCGATGGAGCGCGAGGACGCCATCCGCATCGAGCCGGGCGGCCTTGTGGTGCGTGACCGCGAAGCCCTGATGCGCATCGCAGAAACCGACAACTGACCACCCCGCCGGCCTCCCACCTCCACCGCATTCCATGAGCAACTACGACCACTTCATCGGCACCCGGCCCGTCTCCGATCAGCATGCGTTCGACACCCGGGCCCTGAGCGACTGGCTGGGCCGGAACCTGGATGGATTCGCCGGACCGCTGACGGTGGAGATGTTCAAGGGCGGCCAGTCCAACCCCACCTACAAGCTCGTCACACCGGGCCGCAGCTACGTGATGCGCGCCAAGCCCGGGCCGGTCGCCAAGCTGCTGCCATCGGCCCATGCGATCGAGCGTGAATTCGCGGTGATGAGCGGGCTGGCCGGCACCGACGTGCCCGTGCCGCACATGCATGTGCTGTGCGAGGACGAGTCGGTGATCGGCCGGGCGTTCTACGTGATGGAGTTCATGGAAGGCCGTGTGCTGTGGGACCAGTCGCTGCCCGGCCTGCAGCCGGCCGAGCGCGGCGCCATCTACGACGAGATGAACCGCGTGATCTCGGCGCTGCACACGGTGCGTTTCGCCGACCGGGGCCTGGCCGGCTACGGCAAGCCGGGCAATTACTTCGACCGGCAGATCGGCCGCTGGAGCAAGCAGTACGTAGCCTCCATCACCCAGCCCATCGAGGAGATGGACCGGCTCATGGAGTGGCTGCCCGCGCACATTCCGGAGAGCGCGCGCGACGAGAACCGCGTGTCCATCGTGCATGGCGACTTCCGGCTCGACAACCTGATGTTCCACCCCACCGAGAACCGCGTGATCGCAGTGCTGGACTGGGAGCTGTCCACCCTGGGCCATCCGCTGGCGGATTTCAGCTACCACTGCATGGCCTGGCACATCCCGCCGGGCATGTTCCGCGGCATCGCGGGGCTGGACATCGCGGCACTGGGCATTCCGGACGAGGCCGACTACATCCGCCGCTATTGCGAGCGCACCGGCTTCACCACGCCCGAGGCGCTGCGCGCCGACTGGAACTTCTACCTGGCCTACAACCTGTTCCGCCTGGCCTCGATCCTGCAAGGCATCGCCAAGCGGGTGGAAGCCGGCACCGCCTCCAGCGCCCAGGCACGCACCTCGGGCGAAGGCGCCCGGCCCCTGGCCCAGATGGCCTGGGGGTTCGCCCAGCGCATGTGAAACCACGGCCGGCGATGCAGCACCGCCGGCCTGCCCCCAAGCCTTTCAACCGGAGGACCGCGATGGATTTTGATTACTCACCGAAGACCCAGGACCTGCAGGCACGCCTGCGGCAGTTCATGGACGACCACATCTACCCTTCGGAGCCCGCCTATGCCGCCGAGTTGGCGGCCAACACCGCCGCCGGCAAGCGCTGGACGGCCCTGAACACCATCGAGCAGCTCAAGCCCAAGGCCCGCGCCGCCGGGCTGTGGAATCTGTTCCTGCCGGTGGACAGCGCCGCCGCCTCGGGCTATGACGGCGCCGGGCTGACCAACCAGGAATACGCGCCCTTGGCCGAGATCATGGGCCGCGTGCCGTGGGCCAGCGAGGTGTTCAACTGCTCCGCGCCGGACACCGGCAACATGGAGACCATCGCCCGCTACGGCAGCGAGGAGAACAAGGCGCGCTGGCTCAAGCCGCTGCTGGAGGGGCAGATCCGTTCGGCCTTCGCCATGACCGAGCCCGACGTGGCCTCCAGCGACGCAACCAACATCGAGACGCGCATCGAACGCCAGGGTGACGAGTACGTCATCAACGGCCGCAAGTGGTGGATCTCGGGCGCGGCGGACCCGCGCTGCGCGGTGTTCATCACCATGGGAAAGAGCGATCCGGAAGCGGCCCGCCATTCCCAGCAGAGCATGGTGCTGGTGCCCGCCGACACGCCCGGCATCCGCGTCCTGCGACCGCTGAACGTGTTCGGCTACGACGACGCGCCCCACGGGCACGTGGAGATGGTGTTCGAGAACGTGCGCGTGCCCGCCTCCAACATCCTCCTGGGCGAGGGCCGCGGCTTCGAGATCGCCCAGGGCCGCCTGGGCCCGGGCCGCATCCACCACTGCATGCGGCTCATCGGCCTGGCCGAACGCGCGCTCGAGCTGATGTGCCGCCGCGCCAGCAGCCGCGTCGCCTTCGGCAAGCCGGTCTCGCAGCAGACGGTGACGCAGGAACGCATCGCCGAGGCCCGCTGCAAGATCGACATGGCCCGCCTGCTCACTTTGAAAGCGGCGTGGCTGATGGACGTGGCCGGCAACAAGGTCGCACGCACCGAGATCGCCATGATCAAGGTCGTCGCGCCCAGCATGGCCTGCCAGGTGATCGACTGGGCCATGCAGGTGCATGGCGGCGGCGGCATGTGCGACGACTTTCCGCTGGCCTATGCCTATGCCAACGCGCGCACCCTGCGTTTCGCCGATGGCCCGGACGAGGTGCACCGCAACGCCATCGCCAAGTGGGAACTGGGCAAGTACGGAACCTACGGCAGCAGCGTGGAGCCGCCCATCACGCGCGGCTGCTGACAGCCTGCAGCCTCAGGTGCAGGGGCCCACGCATCCCGGGCCCCTGCCCTTCAGAGTCCACTCCAAGAGGTTGCGATCGCCCCGGATCACGGGGCGTTTTTCCATGGCATCGAGAATCGGCACGGGTCGCCCCCGACCCGGAGCCCAACGTCACTCCCAACGCTGCCGAGCCGCAATGGCCCCCAAGGGGTACTCGCGCCGTCCATGCGGTTGGCGCAGCACAATCCGGCAAGCGAAACGCTCGATGCCGATATCGTCTTCCAGCATCTTTTCCATCAGCGCCTGAAAAGCGCCGATGCCCGACACCACGATCTTGAGCAGGTAGTCGTATCCGCCGCTGACGTTGTAGCACTCGACGATCTCTTGGTACTTCCCGGCGCCTTCCTCGAACTTTCGAAAATCATGCGGCCGGTGGCTGCCGATGGTGACCTCGGAGAACACGATGACGTGATCCCCCAGCTTTTCGAGCGCGATGTCGGCGCTGTAGCCACGGATCAGTCCGATCTCCTGCAGCCGCTTCGTGCGCAGGAGACACGGGCTGGGGCTCAGCCCCACCGACTTGGCCAGATCGACGTTCGAGCAGCGTCCCTCGCGCTGAAGATGCGCGAGGATCTTGAGGTCAAACCGATCAAACAGGATGGCCGATTTCATGGCGCTATCGTATGGCCAAGCCGCCTTACCTTGTGGTGCATGTCTCGGCCAGCGATTCGTCGAGCGCTTGGACGACCATGCCGGCCTGCTCCGCCGACAACACCAGCGGCGGGCGGATCTTGAGCACGTTGTGTCCCTGGGCACACGCGCTGAGCAACACGCCTTTGTCGCGCATCCGGTTGACGACCCGGCTGGTGAGTTCGCGCGCCGGCGCCCGCGTCGCCCGGTTCGATACCAGTTCGACGCCCACGAAGAGCCCCGCCCCCCCGCACGTCGCCGATGGCCTCGTGCTTCGCGGCAAGCCCCGCGATGCCGTCGAGCAGCAATCGGCCGATCCTGGCCGCGTGCGGCACCAGTCGGTCCCGCTCGATGGTCTCCAACACCGCCAGGGCCGCTGCGCATGAGACCGTGTTGCCGGCGAAGGTGTTGAAGTAGCGGGAGTTCTTGCCGAATTCCGCCAGGGCGTCGGCTGTCGCAAGGATGCCGGCGATCGGCTGGCCGTTGCCCATCGGCTTGCCCATGGTGACGATGTCGGGAACGAGGCCGTGGCGCTGGAAGCCCCACAGATGCTCTCCCGTGCGGCCGAAGCCAGGCTGCACCTCGTCGGCGATGAACAGCCCGCCAGCGCGCTGGATCGCCTCGACCGCCCCCTTCAGGAAGCCCGCGGGCTCGGGCAGTATGCCGTCGCTGGTGAACAGCGAATCGACGATCAAGGCGGCCGGCCGGATGCCATGGCGCTGCAGGTCGGCGATGGCCGCCTCGACGTCACGCGTGAAGCGCTCGCCGAGGTCGGCACCCTCGGCGTGGTAGCGGCGCGGCGCCGGCACCAGGCGAACGTGGGCCCCCAGGTCGACGGTCGGGCCCAGCGAGGGCGAGAACTGCGACACGGCGTCCGTGATGCCGTGGTATGCCGTGTCGGTGACGATCACCCCCGTGCCGCCGGTGCGCACCTTGGCGATGCGATAAGCCAGGTCGTTGGCCTCGCTGCCGGTGCAAGTCAGCATCAGGTGGGCCAGATCCGTGCCCGGCACGCTCGCCAGCAGCCGCTCGGCCAGCTCGAGGATGGTGTCGTGGAGGTAGCGCGTGTTGGTCGCGAGGGTCGTCACCTGGCGGCAGATCGCCTCGGTCACTGCGGGGTGGCAATGGCCGAGCGAGGTGACGTTGTTGTAGGCGTCGAGGTAGCGGCGGCCCTGGGGGTCCATCAGCCAAACGCCGTCACCGCGCACGATGTGCAGCGGATGCTCATACATCAGCCGGTAGGCCGGGCCGAGCAGCGCATTGCGCCGATCGATCATGGCCTCGGTGGCGGGGCCGACCTGGGCCCGGCCGGGGATGTAGGCATTGACCATATTGAAATCAGCAGTGGTTTTCATGGCGGGGTTTCAGTGGGTGTGGGGGTCAACAGGCGGTCGCGCGCCTCGTGGCGGGAAAGGTCTGCCATCTGCGACAGCGCCTGCCAGGCTGCCGGGTTGTGCCGCATGATGTAGTCGCGGTTTTCGGGATAGCGCAAGGCACGCCACTCCGAGATCAAGGCCGTGATCAGGTGGCGCGTCGCCATGAGATCGGCGACGATCTCCTGCTCCGGCTCGGTCAGCGGCACAATGGATTGGTAGGCCCTGACGAACTGCGCCGGCCCTTCGAACGGATCGGCGCAGCCGGCCATGTGGAAGGCCGCTGCCGTGGCCACCTCGCCGACCAATGGCGCGTGCAGCATGTCGCCGAAGTCGATGATGCCGGTGATGCGCGACGGGTCGTGCGGCGCGACCAGCACGTTGTAGAGGTGATAGTCGTTGTGGATCACCTGCGCCCTCAACGAAGCAAGGCGAGGCAGCACGTGGTCGACGAAGCGGGCCATGAACGACTGGGCCAGCACGCGCCTCGGGCCTTCCACCAGGCTGTCGAGTTGGACGGTCAGACGATGCGCTGCCGACACGTTCCACAGCAGATCATGGGCCGCCGCCGGGTGCGTGAAGCCTTGCAGGGCAAGGTTCAGCGCGGCCAGGCCTCGGCCCATCGCCACCCGCTGGGCAGCGGTGCGGGGTGTCTCCCGGATCTGGATGCCATCCAGGTAGGTGAGCATGCGCACGGTGGTCTGGATGCCCCCGGCGAGTTCCACGGTATCGCGCGCGCGTCCGTCCAGCATCCGCACCACGCGCGGAACCGGCTGGCCGGGCGATGTGCGGGCGATGTGCTCGATGGCGGCGATCTGGAAATCGACCAGTTCCACCCGCTCGGAGGGGTTGCTGATCTTGAACACGTAGCGCGCGCCGTCGGCCGATTCCAACGCGCAGTTTTGGTCGCGCTCGCCAGCCAGTGCCCTCACGCCGACGTCGAGGCCGTAGAGGCGCTTCACCAGGCCCTGCACCTCGGCTGGCGCCAGCTGGGGGGCCGCCGTGCTCAGTGCGGCGGCTTGGTCACGCATCGCGCCCTGGGTTCCCAGGTGGGGGTCGAGGCGGAGCATCAGAGTCCGAGCAATGCAGGAAGCTGGCGAACGTCTGTCAGGCGGCATACGCCGTAGTCGCTCGACGCAGGCTCATGGCCCCGGTCGATGAAGGCCTTGGCCATGAACCCCAGGTCGGACGCCGTCATCAGGTCATAACGAAAGCTCGACGAGACATGCATCATCTGATCGGGCCCGCATCCCAGCCGGTCGAACATGTATTCGAAGGCTTGCATGCGAGGCTTGTACGCACGCGCCTCCTCGGCGGTGTAGACCGCGTGGAAGGGGGCCTTGAGGTGCGCGACGCTGTGGGGAATGAGGTCGACCATCGAGTTCGACAGGATGACCAGCGGTACTTCCGGCGCGATCGCCTCCAGCACTTCCACCACGTTCGGGTGTGGCTGCCAGGTCGGCACGGCGTCGTACAAAGCGGCGGCATCCGATGCCAGGCATTCGATGCCGTGCGCCTTGCAGGCACGTTGGATGGCGTTCGCCACCACGTCGTAGAAAGGCTTCCAGTCGCCCAGCACCTCGTCGAGGCGATAGGCCCGAAAACTGTCCAGGAACGCCGGCATCCGATCGGCCGCCACCCGGTCTTTGAACAGGACCTTCGCCGTCGGCCCCATTTCGAAGTTGATGAGCGTGCCGTAGCAGTCGAAGCTGATGAATCGAGGTTTGAAGATCATGGGCAGATCTGCTGTGTTGAGGTGAAACGAGTCTAGGACTGCACCCTTTACAGGAGATGCCATATCGATGCGAGTCCCGAGCAGTTTCTTTGTCAATCTGCACGGGGCCTGGCATTTTTGGATAGCGTTGTTTTGCCCTATTCCGGCGCGATGGCGGCCACCACCGCATCGCGAGGCGCACCCTGCGCCTGCGATCACGCAGGGGTGGCCCAATGGGAATGGGGCTGAAACCCCAGCGCCGACGGGCAGGTCCCGTTGCGCTGAGCAACTGCAGATTCGTCAGGCCGGCCTTGGCTCGACGCGTTGGAAGACCGAGCTCGACCGGCATGCAGCGAGTCGCTGCGATCTCCCTGCATTCTCGGTCGCAGCGAATCCGCCTCGGCGCAATTCGTGCCAGCCGGTCCTAGTTCGCTGTGCCCTGCGGCAGGTGCTGCAGGGCGCTGCGAGCCGCCTCGTGCAGCAGCATCACCGCATCGGCCAGCGTCTGCAGGTGGTCGCCTGGGTATTCGATGCGCAGCGACACCTTGCCGCGCGCCACCATCAGCATCAGCGGCGGCGCTTTCGGCGCGCGCGTGCCGGCTTCGACGGGCTCGCCCTGGGCTGGCAGCAGCATCTCCAGCAGATGGGACACCATGGACGGCTGCACCCAGCGCTTGGCGTGCAGGCCGCCTTCGCCCACCACCGCAAAATGCTGCCAGAAAGGCAGCGGCACGCCGGGCCACGCCATCTCCTCGAACATGGCGAGCCAGCGCACCTCCTCGGACAGGTCTCCCGGCAACGAGGTCTGCAGCGTATCGGTGAAGGCCCCGTAGGCTTCGCGCTCCAGCGCCTCCTTGAGTGGGCGGGAGACCAGCATGAGCGCCACGTCGGGCTCCACGCCCACATCGATGCGCGCGCGCAGTTCCGTGCCCCGCAGGTAGTGGCGCTGCGGCGCCCCGCACTCCAGGCGCCAAGTGCGCCCTTCGTACTGGCCCAGCATCAGGAACCCGCCCGGCTCCGCGGTTCGCGAGAAAGCCAGGCCCTGCGCGGCCGCCCACTGCTCGGTATCCTCCAGCGACACGGGGCGCGGAGGATCGTCGGGGCGTGGGCCCAAGGCGAAGGCTTTGCGAAAGCGCTCGAACATGGTGTGGAAAAATCAGGGCAAAGGCTCGGCAGAAGCAGCCATTATTCGCCCAAACCCGCCACCTCTGCACACACACGCTAGCATGCACGGCACTTTCCACCCCTTGGGACTTTTTTGGGACTTCTTCGGTACTTGCCGAGCCGTTTCTGCCGGGTCGCCCCACATCGCCGCATGACCGCACCCTCCGCCACCCCGGCCCACACCGCCACCCTCTCGCGCCGGACCGCCATCGCCGCAGCGGCCCTGGGGCTGCTGCCCGCTGTCGGAGCACGGGCCGGCACCGTGGCGACCTGGCCGCCCGAGGGCACCTCCGACACCGCGTTGCAACTGGTGCGATGGGTGCAGGGCACGGCCGACCACGGCGGCCTGCCGTTCGCCGTGATCGACAAGCTGGGCGCGCGCCTGCATGTCTTTGCCGCCGACGGGCGCTGGCGCGGCAGCGCGGCGGTGTTGCTGGGCTCCGCCCGCGGGGACGCTTCAGTGCCCGGCATCGGCGACAAGCCCCTGTCGAAGATCCGGCCCGAGGAGCGCACCACCCCGGCCGGCCGTTTCATCACCGAGCCGGGGCTGAACCTGCGCGGCGACGACATCGTCTGGATCGACTACGACGCCGCCGTGTCCCTGCACCGGCTGCGCAGCGTGAGCCCCGCAGAGCGCCGGCGCGAGCGGCTGGTGCATGGCAGCGCGCAGGACAAGCGGATTTCCTACGGCTGCGTGAACGTGGACGCGGCGTTCTACGACCGGCTCATCGCGCCCGTGTTCGGCCAGTCGGCGGGCGTGGCGTACATCCTGCCGGACACCTGGTCTTTTGCGACTGTTTTTGCAGCGGCCAGCGCTTACCCATAAAGCGGCGGCGGCCTGTTGGCCTCAAACCGCGGCGCGCTCCAGCCGGAACACCGGGCGGCGCTCGCCCACGGGCACGCCCCGTGCGCTCAGCAGCGGTGCGGCGCGCCAGGGCGCCAACGCGGCGCGCTGGGCGTCATTCATCCAGCCCAGCTGGTCCAGCACCTCGACGGCGGCGGCGATCTGCGCGGTCATGTTGCCGTCCATGACCTTGAGCGCGAAGGCCTCGCCCCGGCTGCGGCTGCCCAGCACCTGCACGCCATCGGCGCCCGTCTTGGACACCCAGTCGCCCCCGCCGGCCCGCATGAAGTCGGCATCGTGCCGCCCCGTGCCCGAGCCCAGTGCAGGAAACGCCACCATGGCATCGGCCAGCGCCGCCAGGTGCGGGCCCAGGTCGCTGTCCTGCGGTGCTTCGCCGGCCAGCCGGGCGTAGCCCCGCGCCAGATGCGCCAGCGGCATGGCGTAGTTGGGCGCCGAACAGCCATCGATGCCCATCGCCAGGTCGCCGGGTGCGAGCCCCACGGCGCTGGCGACCTGCTCGCGCACCTGGATCTGCAGCGGGTGCGTGGGGTCGGTGTAGTCGGGCAAGGAAAGGCCTTGCTGCACGCAGTACGCCACGAACCCCGCATGCTTGCCGCTGCAGTTGTGGTGGCGCTCATCGTGCACGGCACCGGGCGCGACCGTACCCAGCCCGAGGGCTGCGAACAGCGGCACGTGGCAACCGCAGCGCAACACGGTGTGGTCCTGGCCCACGCTGTCGAGCATGCCCTGCACCACCTGCACGTGCTGCGCCTCGCCGTTGTGGCTGGCGCACAGCAGTGCCAGCTCGCGCTCGCCCCAGGCGAGGGCCTGCACGCCGCCGGACTGCAGCAGCGGCAGGGCCTGGAAGGCCTTGATGGTGGAGCGGGTGAACACCCGGGCCCACGGGTCGCCCACCTGCGCGAGCAGCCGGCCCTGCCGGTCCACCACGGCAACCGAGCCGGCATGCAAGCTTTCGGGAATGCCGCCACGGGTGAGTTCGATCAACGGTGCATGGTGCACGGGGCAACTCGCTTTGGTTTTGGTACGGGCCTGCCCTCGGGCAGGCGGATGAAAAGATCCCGGTTCTGCCGCGTCAGTGCGGCAGCACCGTGCCGCCCGACACGCGAAAGCCCACCGTCGGCCCGCCGGCCGCCTTGCCCAGCGGCACCCCGAGCGCGATCACTCCAGTGCCATGCAGCAGGCAGGCGTCGCGGCGCAGGTTGACGACGGTGCTGCCGCCCCCGAAGTGCACCCAGGTGCCGAAGCTGCTGAGGTCGGTGAGCACGAAGGTGCCGTTGCGCCAGTCGATGCGGGGCATGCAGGCGCGAGACGCGGGGGTCGCCCACATGCACCTGGGCCTGCGTGGCGCGGCCCAGGTGCACGGGCGTCTGGGTGGACAGGAAGGCGCGGTGCGCGCCGCCCCAGGACAACTCCAGGCAGGCGCTGCCGGAATCGAGCGGCATCACCGTGCTGGGCAGCGCCGCCTGCATGGTGACCGAATCGCCCTCCTCGCCATCGCGCCATTCGACCTGGTACATGACGATGGGCTCGGACCGACCGCGCAGGTCCATGGCGCCCAGGCGCACGAACCAGGTGCCGTCCACCGACCCCGCCTGCTCCACGGTGCTTTCGGTGGCCCAGATCTCGCGCGGGCCGGCACGCTCGGACAACCGGGCGGCCACGTTGACCGCGTCGCCGTAGCAGTCGCCATCCACCTGCACGATCTCGCCGCTGGCCAGGCCCGCCCGCAGGTCGAGGCGCAGTTCGCGCGGCCAGGCGTGCATGCGGTGGTGGTGGCTGCGCATCATCGCGGCCATGGCGGCCACGCCGGCCGCGCCGTCCTCGAACACGCCGAGCACGCCGTCGCCCAGCGTCTTGACCACGCGGCCGCCATGGGTGGTGACGGTCTCGCCGATCCAGTCGGTCAGCTGGGTCACGGCGGCGGTCGCGCGTGCGTTGCCCACGGCCTCGAACAGGGCGGTGCTGCCCGCGATGTCGGCGAACACGACGGTGTGCACCGCGCCGCCCGTCATGGCGCGGCCTTCCGGCGAGCGCCTGGCCGCGTGGTGGCGCCAGGGCCTTCAAAGATCAGGGATGCGTGCACGCAACACGCGAACAGACGAGGCACGGAGGGGAAAGAATGGAAACGGAATGCAAATTATGGGGCCGGCTCGGGCGGCCTGCAGCGGGGCATGGAAGGTGGCCCCGCCCGCGTTCCTCAGTGGGTATGGCCCCAGTACAGCAGCGCGTCGCGCCCCTCGACCGACAGCGACACCGTGGCGCCCACGGGCAGCAGCACCTTGGTGGCGACATGGCCGTAAGGCAGATTGGTCAGCACCGGCGCCTTGATCTGCGTGCGCAGCCAGTCCACCACGCTCTGCAGCTTGAATCCCTTGTCGTGCGGTGCGAGCTTGTAGCCGGTGAACTGGCCCAGGATCACGGCCTTTTGCTGCGCCAGCACGCCCGCGTGCAGCAATTGTGTGAGCAGGCGTTCCACGCGGTAGGGATGCTCGTTCACGTCCTCGATGAAGAGGATGCCGCCGCGCACCGCCGGCAGGTAGGGCGTGCCCACCAGCCCGGCCAGCACGGCGAGGTTGCCGCCCCATAGCTGTGCGCTTTTCACGTAGATGTCGCGCACCGCAGGCTGGCCGGCGGCGTTGGGCTTTTCGGCGTTCATGCGCCAGCCGCTGCCCTCGCCGTGGCCAGTGAGCAGGTCGTCCAGGCAGGCCAGCATGATGTCGTCGGGCTCGCCTTCCGGACCCAGGTCCCCGCACAGCGAGGGGCCGGCCCAGGTGATGGCGCCGGTCTTGGCCAGCAATGCGTTCTGGAACGCCGTAAAGTCGCTCACGCCGACGAATCGCGTGCCCCCCGCGACCGCCTTGGCCACCGTCTTGTAGCGGATGCCCGGCAGGATGCGGGTGATGCCGTAGCCGCCGCGCGAGATCAGGGCCAGGTCGGCGCCGCTGGCCGCCGCGCGGTGGATGGCCGCCAGCCGGGTGGCGTCGTCGCCCGCGAAGCGCGTGTGCGTGGCCAGGGCATCGGCATCCACCTCGACCTCGTGCCCCAGGGCCTTCAGGCGGGCGATGCCGCGCTTGAACGCCGCCTTGTCGCGCACCGCGCCGGAGGGCGAGTAGATGTAGATGTGCCGGGGGCCGTGGTCGTGGCCGCAATGGGCGTGGTCGTCATGGGATGCAAGGGACAAGGCATTCAGGCCGCGCGGCCTGCTCCGGTGGATACGGTGTGTGCGCCGGTGCGGCCGGCGCGCTAGGGTCGGAAGTATTCCACAGCCCGCGCGGCGATTTCGGCACCCTGCTCCGGCACGAAATGCCCCGCACCGGGCACCGCCAGCGGCGGCGGGCTGCCGCGCACCAGGGCCTGCAGGGATTGCATGGCCGCAGGGCCCAGCGCGGCGTCCGGTGCACCGGCCACCAGCAGGCTGCGGCCTGTCCATTCGCCCTGCCAGAAGCGGCGGGCCGCCAGGGCCATGGCGGCGCCCTCGGGTTGCGCCGCCACGGCCTGCGGCAGCGCCCGCAGCGCAGCGCGAAAGCCCACATCGGGAAACGGCGCATCGTAGGCCGCCTGCGCCTCGGGAAGCAGCGGGCTGCCGGCCGCTTGCGCCACCAGGCGGCCTGCGCCCGCGCTGCGGCCGGCCCGGGCGCATTCCGCCTGCCACGCCTGCAGGCGATGGGGCACCGGCGCATCGGCGCCGGCGAGCCAGGTGTTCATGGCCAGCACGCCGTCGAACCGCCCGGGCAAGACCATGGGCAGCGTCAGGCCCAGCGCCCCGCCCCAGCCCTGCACCACCAGCACGGTGTGGCGCAGGTCCAGCCGTTCGATCCATTCGATCAGCACCTGCCGGTGCCATTCGAAGCCGTGGGCAGCCTCTTTCTTGGGCTTGTCGCTGCGGCCGAAGCCGATGAGATCGGGCACCACCACCCGGTCGCCCGCGGCGGTGAACACCGGCAGCATGTGGCGGTACAGGTAGCTCCAGGTGGGCAGGCCGTGCAGGCACAGCCAGGTGCGGGCTGCATCGCGCGGGCCCTCGTCCAGGTAGTGCAGGCGCAGGCCGGCGAGCGCAGGCAGGTCGCTCAGGTAGTGCGGTGCCCAGGGGTAATCGGGCAGGCCGGTGAAGGCGGCGTCCGGCGTGCGCAGCGCGTCGTCGCGCAGCGGGTGGGCCGACAGCGCCTGGGCGCGCTGCTGGCTGCGCCGCGCGCGGAAAAAACCGCTGAGCAACTCGCCGCACTCCGGGGCCAGCACGCCGCGCCGCAACTGGGTGTGGTGGTTCAGCCGCGGCTCGGCGAACAGATCGACGACCGAGCCGGCCGCGCCGGTCTTGGCGTCCTGCGCCCCGTAGACCACGCGCGGCAGGCGGGCGTGCAGCATGGCGCCGCTGCACATGGCACAGGGCTCCAGCGTGACGTAGAGGGTGCAGCCATCCAGCCGGTAGTTGCCCAGCCGCGCTGCCGCCGCCCGCAGCGCGGCGATCTCGGCGTGGGCGGTGGGATCGTGACCGGCGATGGGGGCGTTGCGGCCCGTGGCGATGACTTCGCCGTTGCGCACCACCACCGCGCCCACCGGCACCTCGCCCGCCTCGGCCGCGGCACGCGCCTCGGCCAGGGCGTGGCGCATCCAGCGCGCATCTTCGTCGTCGGCCGAATCCATCATTTGCTATTATTTTTATAGCTATCAGGGCATGGAAAACGCCGGCATGGGCCCGATTTCACTTGGATTCGTCTTCCGGCATGGGGCGGGCCTGCTGCATGAGCGCTTCCATCTGCTGCTTGACCTGCTGCTGCACCTGCTGGCTCTGCTCGCGCACGGTGGCGGCCGAGGCCCCGCTGGCCGGCGGCTGGGCGCCCGGCACTGACACCACCGGCACGGCAGAGCGCGTGGCGCCCAGCTGCTTTTTGACCAGTAACCCAACAATCGCCAGGGCCACCAGCAGGGCCACCAGTCCGAATCCCATGCGCATGCCATCTCTCCTGTGTGGCGTGGGCGGCTGCGGCCCCGTGCCTGCCATGCCCCGCCTGCCAGCCGGTGCGAGGCGTTTTGTCTCGCGCAACCGGGCAGAGGCGCCACTGTAACGACAAAGGGCGCGCCGCCTGGCGCGGGCGAGCGAGCGAGCGAGCAAACGCAATCAGATCACAACGCGGCTGGGCATTGGCCGAACTTTCGCCAGCAGGTGGGAAGCGCGACTGCCCATGCCACCGGCCCCGGCCGCTGGCTGCGAGCCTACCTGCGGGCGTTGCCGGTCGGTCGGGCGAGCGCAATTGGTTTTTTTTCCACCCACGCGACCGCAACCGGAACGCCTGCACGCCCGAACAGCGCGGCGACCTGCTCCAGGTGCTCGGGCCTGCGGTCCTCGTATTCGCTGAAGCGGCCCGAGTCGTTGTTGATGCACAGCGACCCGTCTGCGCGGGCGTAGAGCAGACCGCTGATGCGGGCATGCGGAAACCCGGCTGTCGATTGCCAGGGCGAGGCCACCAAAGAGCCGCCCACGAGCGTCACATGGCCTTGCATGAAAGCCCGCGGGTCGAGCGCGTCCTCCGGCTTCTTCTTGGCCACTTTGTCTGGCTTGCCCGCCTTTTCCTCCTTTTCTGCGGTGTCCTTGACCTTCTCCTTTTGTTTCTCTTTGGCCTTCTCCGGGTTGGCGGCCTTGGCCTGGTCCTGGGCGGCGAGGGCCTGCGCGACCTCTGGCGGCGCGCCGACGAGCACTTCGCCGATCACCAGCGACCCGTTAGGGGCTATGTCCCATTTGTAGCGCACCTTGTGCGCGCGCAAATCATCGAGCCGCAACTGCGCCGCCAAGCCGCCGGCCGGCGCAGGGTCGGCGGCAGCGGCCGCATTCAGGGCCGCCGCGCCGCCGCCGTCCGAGCGGTCGCGCGCATCGAGGTCGGCCTGCCGCCGGATGAACAAACGGCCGCGGCCATCCGGCGCTGCATGCTCGGCGACGAACACCCGGGTCGGGTTCACGCGGACCCGGCGATAGTCGCCGTATGCCGGCTCCATCTCCTGCTTCTGGATCGGGCACCGGCGAATGACCTGGCCCTGCGCGTCGGTCTTGACCTTGCCGCGGGCGGGCTGGCTGCTGCCGAACCGCTGCGTCAGCGCGTCATCGCGGGCCTGATCGACCTGCAGCTCAGCAGCGCCGGGAACGGCGAGCGCGGGCGCCGAGGCCGAGCGCTGCAGCGGCCGCTGGCGACCCGCCAGCGCGGGATGCGCCAGCGTGGATGCCTGGCCGGCGCTCTCGGCGCACAGGGTCGGCGGCTGGACACTGGACGATGAGGGCACGCGTGGTAGCGTTGCGGCGGCAGTGGGGGAGTGCTTGACGAAAGTCACGGTCATCCTCAAAGTTCTGGTGTGCCCACCTTAGCCCGGAAAATAGAATATGCAGTTCGTTTGCGAAGCGACTGTCGGGCCAGCGAAACGCGGCGCCCTGCCACATGGGCCAACCCTGTCGCCACGCCCCCGGGGATAATCGCCCCCATGTCCCTGCTGCCCCACCAGATCGAACTGCTTTCCCCGGCGCGCGACGCCGACATCGGCATCGAGGCCGTCAACCATGGCGCCGACGCCGTGTACATCGGCGGCCCGGCCTTCGGCGCCCGGGCCGGCGCGGGCAACGATCTGCGCGACCTGGAGCGCCTGGTGCGCCACGCACACCGCTTTCACAGCCGCATCTTCGTCACGCTGAACACCATCTTGCGGGACGATGAACTGGAAGGCGCGCGGCAGATGGCTTGGCAGGTGTACAACGCCGGGGCCGACGCGCTCATCATCCAGGACATGGGCCTGCTCGAACTGGACCTGCCGCCCATCCAACTGCACGCCAGCACCCAGACCGACATCCGCACGCCCGAGAAGGCGCGCTTCCTTCAGGACGCGGGCCTGTCGCAGATCGTGATCGCGCGCGAGCTGGACCTGCAGGAAATCGCCGCCGTGCGCGCCGCCACCGACCCGGCACGCACCACCATCGAATTCTTCGTGCACGGCGCGCTGTGCGTGGCCTATTCCGGCCAGTGCTACATCACCCATGCGCACACCGGCCGCAGCGCCAACCGGGGCGACTGCAACCAGGCCTGCCGCCTGCCCTACGAGGTGCTGGACGGCAGCGGACGCATCATCGCCCACGAAAAGCACGTGCTGTCGATGAAGGACAACAACCAGAGCGACAACCTGCGGGCGCTCATCGATGCGGGCGTGCGCAGCTTCAAGATCGAGGGCCGCTACAAGGACATGGGCTACGTGAAGAACATCACGGCGCACTACCGCAAGCTGCTCGACGAGATCATCGAAGAGCGCGAGTTCTCGGCCGAGCCGCTGGCGCGCTCGTCGTCCGGGCGCACCACGTTCACCTTCACGCCCGATCCCGACCAGAACTTCAACCGCGAGTTCACCGACTACTTCGTCAACGGTCGCCAGGACGACATCGGCGCGTTCGACACGCCCAAGACGCCGGGCCGCGCCATCGGGTGGGTCACCAAGGTGGGCGAGAACTTCGCCGAACTCGAACTGTCCAGCCCGGACACCGTGCTGCACAACGGCGACGGCCTGTGCTACTACGACCTGCAAAAGGAACTGGTGGGCCTGCAGATCAACCGCGCCGAGGCCGTCAACGCCCGGAAAGGCCTGTGGCGCGTGTTCCCCAAGGACCCCATCGCCGGCTTCAAGGACCTGCGAAAGGGGCTGCAGATCAACCGCAACCGCGATATGGACTGGGTGCGCACCCTCGACAAGAAGTCGAGCGACCGGCGCATCGGCCTGTGGGCGCAGCTGTCCGAAACACCCGACGGCTTCGACCTCACGCTGACCGACGAGGACGGCTTCGTCGGCAGCGCGGCGATCGTGCACCCGCACCAGCGCGCCACCGATGGCCCCCAAGCCGAGGCCACGCTGCGCGAGCAACTCGGCCGCTTCGGCGCCACGGTGTTCTCCGTGCACGACATCGCCCTGAGCCTGTCGCAGCCCTGGTTCGTGCCGGCCTCGGCATTGAACCCGCTGCGCCGCGACGCGGTGGCCGCGCTCGAATCCGCACGCGCCGCCGGCCTCGTACGCCTGCCCCGCGCCGAGCCCGTCCAGCCCCCCGCACCCTTCCCCGAAGACACGCTCACCTATCTGGCCAACGTGTTCAACCAGAAGGCGCACGACTTCTACGTGAAGCACGGTGTGAAGGTGATCGATGCGGCCTACGAGTCGAAGGAAGAGGAAGGCGAAGTCAGCCTGATGATCACCAAGCACTGCGTGCGCTTTTCCATGAGCCTGTGCCCCAAGCAGGCCAAGGGCGTGATCGGCGTGAAGGGCACCATCAAGGCCGAGCCGCTGCAGCTCATCAACGGCAAGGAAAAGCTCACCCTGCGCTTTGACTGCAAGCCGTGCGAGATGCACGTGGTGGGCAAGATGAAGAAGTCGGTGCTCAACCAACACGCGCGCGATATGCAGGCGGTGCCGATGCAGTTCTACCGCACACGACCTGTGGCGGGATAGCACCGTTGCAACGCGGCTTTGGCCGCCGCCGCATGCCCCGGGACATTCGCCCCGGCTACACCCGACCCCCATCAGCCTCAAACGGAGGGCCAGAATCTGCGGCCGAGAACAACCCGCGAGGTGCGGTCTTGCCTAAACGTCTTTCGCAAAAGAGTAGAAAACAGGATGATAAGCCAGGGGCGTTTAAGCAGCGATTTTAAACACAGTCTTTAAAAATCGAACAGGCCACAATAAAATATATTACATAAAAACTTGGAACCAAGAACACAGCAGCCACAAAAATTGACGAAAGCTTAAACCTCGTTATTGCAAACAAGCAAAAAGGTGTTGCGACCGCCAAAACCAAATACTCCCTCTTTGGCAAGGCCTCAAGCCAATTCGTATTGTAATCAATGAAATACATTGAAAACACCGACAAGAAAATAATGGCGCAAAGATAAAAAAGCAACTTCAACGATCCTATCGCCGCATCCAAAAATCGCCCTTTCATCATTTGACCTCGACTGTTCCAACAGGGGCAACAATATTGCTGATAGGCAAAGGATTGCCGTATCCAGGTGCCTGCCAATTGCCTCCAGTGTTTAGCGTTGGAGGAACTGCTCCAGCTCTCTGTATGACACCAGACACATATGAGTTGCTATTGTATGTACCGGGATCCATTTGCCCATCCTGCGTTCCAGGAATCAGAGAGACATTAGGCTTGGAATACGGAAGGCAATTACAGTATTCTTCCGATGCCTTCTTCAGCTTCTTGAGAAATTCACAATCCGTCATTCCTTCCGGCTTTTGAATGGCCTGCCTTACATCTATGCCTTTTGAATCTCCAGGATAGTTGGAACGCGATACAAGATAGCCATTCGCAAAGTTTCCAGAAGGTTGGCCTCCAAGAGTCTTTACACCAGCAAGATCACAATTCGCGTCATCTGGTTTAATTTCAATGGCAAGATGATGCAAATTCGGATTGGTCAATTTCCCCACTGGACCGGCAGCTGGATGGCCCACGATATTGGCCTCCAATCCTAGCGGGTCAATCATGGTGATGGGTTGATTTGTATAGAGATATAAATTTCCACCCCCATTTAGGCCGATGGGATCCTGCGTGATGTACTGCCCCAGGTGTGGATCGTAGTACCTGAAGCGGTTGTAATGCAGCCCGGTCTCGGCATCGATCTGCTGGCCCTGCAGCCGGATGCTCTGCTCGATCCGTTGCGGGTTGTATTCCTCCTGCATGTCTCCCCAGGCACCGTAGCTGGCTGCCCAGGTAATCTCGCCGGCCTTCTCGCCATTGCCATCCACCCGTCCGATCGGCGTGCACAGATGGTCGCACAGGCAGTGCCGTATGCATCCTAGCTAACGACCGATGTGCTGCGCTCTCTGAGTAGGTTTCTTTTTTAAAGTATGGCAAGCCCATTTCCACACTTGATCACGCCATTTTTAATTATCAATTTTGACATTATTAATAAGCATAGAAAAATAGTAGACCAATGCCACATCCCCACCAAAAACAGTAATTTCTTTATCTTTTAAATATATAAAATTATATTGACTTCCATTCTTTCTAGAAAGGTATTTCACATAATATCCATAGGACGTTTCCTGCACAATTCTATCTAAAACCCCCTCCTTATCATTTGGAGATTTTAATATTTTTTCGAAATTTGGCCCTTCATTCACACCCAATGCAACGTCTTCTCCCGTCGAGAGCAAACACCTAAACCGATAACGTTTGCCATCAATCTGAGCACATCCCGTAGGCAGAATAAATTCATGGCCATTAATTTTTACAATTGAATTTCTCGCAGGGGCATCAGCTTGTGCAAACGCCACAACAGAAACTGCCGTAAAAAATGAAATAAATAATTTTTTCATGGTTTTGGAATTCTCCCACCAGGAATGCCATTCTCCAATGTTCCTGGCGTTGACTTATAGACATCAACCGAACCTTGCCCGATATCTTTCATACCTTTAATTCTTTCTTTCCTTGCTGACTCTCTCATATCTTCCATCTCAGCAGAACTCTTACTGCAAGCAGGACCACTCATGATGCAATCATAAACATCCATGTCTTTTTTGTTAGCGCCTTCCATTTTTTAGCGCTATTATTTATTTTATCCCCACCTTTTTATTCCTATTACCTTATTGACTCCGCTGGTACGTCCATCTTGATTGGTCAGTTCAGGCGTGGCCGTCTCTGTCAAACCCATAGGATCCACATAAATTAGTGGATTAAGGGGGTAAATATATTTATTAACTCCCCCATCTAGCCCAATGGGATCCTGCGTGATGTACTGCCCCAGGTGAGGGTCGTAGTGCCGGAAGCGGTTGTAATGCAGCCCGGTCTCGGCATCGATCTGCTGGCCCTGCAGCCGGATGCTCTGCTCGATCCGGTGCGGGTTGTATTCCTCCTGCACGTCTCCCCAGGCGCCGTAGCTGGCCGCCCAGGTGATCTCGCCGGCCTTCTCGCCATTGCCATCCACCCGTCCGATCGGCGTGCCCAGGTGGTCGCACAGGTAGTGCCGGATGGTGAGCGGGTTGCCCGCTGCCTGGGCCTGTCGCTCGGCCTGCAACTGGCCCACGCTGCCCGCCATGGCCTGCGCCAGATCCTGCGGCATGTGTTTTTGCATCAGGGCCAGTGCCTGCGCGCCGCTGGCGGGGTCCAGCACGGTGTTCAGCGCGGCCTGCACCATCTCCCGCTGCGCCCGCGGCATGGCCGCGAAGCTGTCCGCCGCATCCGTGGCGTCTTCGCCCGGCTCCGCGCCCAAGCCCATCAGCATCTGCACCGCATCCTTGGCCCCCTGCCTGCGCTGCAGCTGCAGCAGCGGCACGAAGCTGGCCGGCTCGTACACCGTGTGCCGGATGCCTTGCCCATCCTGCGTGTGCACCAGCCGGTCGCCGTCCCAGCCGTAGTGGGTGCTCTCCCGATGTCCTTCGCGGACCACGGTCTTGCCCAGACGCCGCCCGAACGCGTCGTAGCGGTAGCGCGCCACCGGCGTCCAGCCGCGCCCAGCCCCTGCCCGGCCTTCCTTGCACACCCGGGTGGTGGCCCTGCCGCGCCCGTCGCTCTTGGCCCGCGCCGTCGTACTGGTGGCGCGTGCGCTGGTTCAGGGCATCGATGCTCTCGCTTTCATAACTATTTCATTTTTATCAGTTCAATTTTTGGCGTACAAGTATAAGAATATTTTAAATCGGGAAATATTGCTGTCAATTTCATATGTGTTGGATTGCCAGATTTACCCTCATCTGTTGCCAGCTTGTCCACCACCATCATCATTACGGCATCATCATCGACAATTTTTGCCCGGATTATACTTAAATGATTTAATTTATCCTTCTTTTGCTCATCCAGATAGTGCGGCGATTTTTTTGTGAAAAAAGCATTTTTTTGGTCGCATTTATCAAATCACCGAGACTCCCTTGTTGGGGCGAGGTATTTTTTAAATCAGCTGATCCAATTAATGATGAAAAAGCGAATCCATCACCTTCAAATTTACCATTTTTATATTTTCCAGTTTCTGCAATCCACGCGTATTCAGGACGTTCGACAGTCCTTTCAACAACGTGCCATTGCCATATTTTTTTTGGGTTTAACACAGGGAATCTTGCAAAGATATAATCCTCCGAAAACATGGCAGAACAATCAATATCATTGCGAAATTTCTCCGCCTTGACATCAAAAGAAATCAAAAAAACAATTGCAAAACATATCGATTTAATCATTTTCGAGATCCTCTTCGTTGCCTCATTTTATTTGCCAAATCCATAATATCATCAGTATCCGCAGTAGGTGCCGTGCCTCTTTCTTGCAAATCTTTAAAGTACACAGGCGTATCACATTTGGGAGCCTCTCACAACCCCATGTTTGACGAATCCGAATAGGGAGGAGTGGGCGCCAGTAGCCGTTTGAGCGTGATGAGGCCCAGCAGCGGTCTGCGCCTGGGTGCATGAGGGGCCTTGCAGGCCC